>DASVVH010000350.1:0-3959 GCA_036386615.1 Ardenticatenaceae bacterium | reverse complement strand
GGGCACGCGGCACCAACGGTGCGAGGCCAGCAATCACGTCCGCCGCCGAGCAGACCCCCGATTCCCCGGCGATGCGAATCGGCTCCACCGTCACCTTCTCCATCGCCGCCTCGCCAATCACCTCGGTGGCGAGCCACGTCGTCATCAGGCCGTGATCGCTCATGTCGAAAGGCTCGCCCGTGCGGAAGGCGGCGAAGTGGCGGCTGCTATCGAAGGAGGCGGCCCGCGTGTCGCGCCTCAGCGCCTCCCCTAATCTATCCAGCCCGCCGGGGAGCGCGCGCCCTTCCAGCGCCTCCACTGAGGGGAAGGCGTCCAGCACAGCGAGCGTCACGGGCCGCTTGACCCCGCCGCGCCACTCCTGAAGAAAGGGCGCGTCCGTCAGGGGCAGCCCGCCCGCAGGGGCCGGAACCGGACGCGGGTACGCGCCGGGGCCGCCAGGGGTGTAGTGGCGCTCCCCGTCGGGGGCGGCGCTGGCGACGGAGCCGAGCCAGTTGGGCATCCAACTCGTGACGCGCCAGCCCTCTCCCGCTATGCCCGCTTTCACCTGGCTCTCTACCGTAACGAAGCGTTGCAGCATCGCCTCGAAGCCCTCGCTCTCCGGCCAGCGCAGCCGCGTCACCGTAATCCACTCGTCGCCTTCTGGTGAGGGGTATGCCAGCACTTCCGACCCTACGGGAGCATAGACAGCCTCGAACCGCGCCGCCACGTCCTCCAACGCCTCCGCCGTGAGCGGCTGCGCGGCCTGGACGGCGACAAGCGCCTCGCCCGGCACGAAATAGCGTGGCGTGCGCCCCGACTGCTCCGAATCCGGCGGCGGCACCTCGCGGCTGGGCCTCGCCTGCGCCTGCCCAGAGACAGATGGGGGCGTACTCAGCGTGCGGCTGCCCGACACATCGGCCCGTTCAGCCATCTCCTGGTTTTCAGGCCAGCGCCGCCACCAGTAGGCGGCACCTAGCGCGGTCAGCGCCGCTATCGTCGCCGGGACAATCTTTCGCATGGGCAAACTCCTTATCAGGCTCCGGTGCGGGGAACAAGCAACTCGCGCTGGGCAAAACGGCTGATGGCAAAGGTATCCAGCGGCAGAGGCGGCGGCTCGTCCAGCGCGAGCGCGGCCAGTATCTGCCCCAGCACCGGGCCAAACTTGAAGCCGTGCCCGGAGAAGCCCGTGCCGATAACCACGTTAGGATAGTCAGGGTGGCGGTCCAGAATGAAGTGGTAATCGGGCGTGTTCGTGTAGAGGCAGGTGACTTGCTCGCCCGGCGTCGTGCTCAGATGGGGGAACCGCTTGGCGACGAACTGCCGCACACCTGCAAGATTCTCGTCGCTCCAGGGCAGGCGGTGGTCAGGATTAATTTGCGGCCCGGCGTGGTGCCACCCGACCTTCACGCCCGGTATATCAATCTGGGGCAGCCCGTAGAAGGGACGCTCGTGATGGTAGTCAATGAAGATGGGCATCTGCCCAGCGCGGTGGTCCACCTCGTCAACGGGCAGGAAGTAGGCCACCTGCTCCTGCGTCACTTCAAGAGGTAAGTCGAGGCCAAGCCCCGCCAGCAACTGCCGCGACCAGCCGCCCGCCGCCACCACGAGGCGCGGGGCCACCCACTGCCCTCCCGACTGGCTGTAAAGCGAGATGAGGCCGTCTTTCACCTCTATGCGCTCGACGCGCTGCCCCGTCAGCGTCTCCGCGCCCGCCGCGCGGGCCTGCCGCCAGAGCGCCAGCACCGCCTTCGTGGCGAAGACCACCCCCGCCCCCGCCTGATAGATGGCCTCGCTGCCCTCATCAAGGTGGAACTGCGGGAAGCGGCGATTGCTCTCCGCCGCCGAGAGGCGCTCGTAGGGGATGCCGAAGGTGCGGAAGTTGTTCTCCACATCCGCCAGTTCCGCGCTGTCGGCGGGGCCGCAGTCCCAGCCACCCGTAATCTGCACGAAAGGCTCGCCAGCCCGCGCTGCCAAGTCGTCCCAGGCGGGGTACGCCAGCATGGACATCTGCACATAGATAGCTTCGGGATAGGCAAAGCGGATGATGCGCCCGTCGCCGTGCGAGCTTCCGTTGGTGTGCCCCGGCTCGAACTGCTCCACGAGTAGCACGCGCTGGCCGCGCCCCGCGAGGGCATCCGTCGTGGCTGCCCCGACGAGGCCGCCGCCGACCACGATGGCATCGTAGGATGAAGGAGTGGAAGACATAGGGTGCTCCGCGAAGAAGACGATAGAGAGCGAGCATTCGGTTTTCTTGCCAGTGTAGCACGAAACAGGGCGGATGCCATGTGCAGGGGTCGCCACAAACGAAAAGCGCCCCTCTCGGAGCGCTCAACACCAAACAATGTTACTTTGTCAGTAGGGGTGGTGGGATTCGAACCCACACTGTACGGATTTTAAGTCCGTTGTCTCTGCCATTGGACTACACCCCCGCAAGAGTCTGTGAGGAGTAAGTTGCAAGGCATATTATAACACGACAACAGGACGGGTACCAAAATCAAACCCAGATTCTGATGTGGGCTAGCGGGCGGCTGACAGAACAGGAACAGCCAGAGCCTCGTTGTTCTCCAGTAGCTGCTCCAACAGCGTGACCACACGCGAATCCCAGATGCGCCCCGCGCCGTTGTGAAGAATCTGCATGGCGGTGGCGTGGGAGAGCGCGTGGCGGTTGGGCCGTTTTGAAGCCAGCAAATCGTAGGCATCCGCGACCGCGATGATGCGCGATTCTAGCGGAATCTCCTCGCCCGCGAGGCCCGCAGGCGTCCCCGACCCGTCATACGACTCGTATTGATGGCGGATGGGTAGGATAATCGGCTCGAACTGCTTGATTGGGCTTAGAATCCGCTCCGCGAGCAGTGGGTGGCTCTTTACCTGCTTGCGCTCCTCGTCCGTGAGCGTATCCCCCTTGTGGAGCACGCTCTCGCTGATGCCTATTTTGCCGATGTCGTGGAGGAGCGCCGCCTGCTGTAGAATCTCCATTCGCCGCTCCTTCAAGCCGAGCCGCGTTCCGAGGGCCAGCGAGAGCGCCGCCACGCGCTGCGAGTGCTGGGCGAGGTACGGGTCACGCGCCTCCAGCGCAAGGGCAAAGCTCTGGACAATGCCGCCGACCATGCCCGTCAACTCCTCGTGCAGGTTCTGGAGGTCGCGGGTGCGGTCGGCCACCTTGCGCTCCAGTGCCTGACGGTAGACGCGCAGTTCCGTCGAGAGGCGGCGCTGTTCCAGCGCGCGCCGGATGCTGAAGGTCACCTCTTCCAGGCTGAAGGGCTTGACTATGAAATCATAGGCCCCCTGCCGCAGGGCATTGACCGCCGTGTCGCGGTCGTTGGAGGCCGTCGTGATGATGACGATGAGATCGCTGTGCGACACCTGCGCGATTTGCAGGAGCTTCAGCCCATCCAGGCGCGGCATGCGAACGTCGGCGAGCATGAGCGAGAAGGACTTCGTGGAGAGGCGGTCTAGGGCCGCCAGCCCATCACTCGCCACCTCGCAGGGGTAGCCCTGCGCGCGAAGCCCCGCCGCCAATAGCTCGCGGTCGCTCTCGTCGTCGTCTACAATCAGGATGCGGTCATCAATGGATGGCGTTGTTTGTCTGTTCATCATTGCGAAAGTTCCGGCGCGTGGTCGTTCCAGTTCAACACGAATTATAGACGCGCCCAGCGCGCGGGTAAATGAAACTTTGGTACGGGGTGAAGAGTATGCGCGTACTGCTACAGCGTGTGATCAGAGGGAGTGTGACGGTTGACGGAGAAACTATAGGCGCGGCGGCGCACGGACTGGTACTATTGGTAGGGGTGACACACGGCGATGGCGAGGCCGAGGCGCGGAAGCTCACGCAGAAAGTGGCGAACCTCCGCATCTTCGAGGACGAGGAGGGCAAGTTCAACCGCTCGCTGCTGGACGTGGGCGGCGAGGAGCTGGTCGTCTCCCAGTTCTCCCTCTACGCCGACGCCCGCAAAGGCCGCCGCCCCTCCTTCACCGACGCC
>DASVVH010000349.1:0-7983 GCA_036386615.1 Ardenticatenaceae bacterium | reverse complement strand
TACATTTATTGACATCGAAAATATGCATGTCATGGTGAGGACAGCGGACAAGAGAGAGGGAGGCGGCGCGGAGGGTCGAAAATGCCCCAGATTGGTACCTTACATCGCGTCTGGAACGAGCACCATCAAAGCACCAAAGGGTTGACTTCCGTGCAGGAACCACGCAGTTGTGGCGCAGGAAGACAACGGGGGAGTGTTGAAGGAGGGCCATGAAGGAGGGTGATTTCACCGCACAGTTGCCCCTGAACTTGGGGGTGACTCTTGCCGATGAAAGGCGGTGGTCGGCCACGACGGTAGGGCACGCTCCGCCCAGGGGGCACCCGGCGCGCTCCCAGGTACGCTTCCTTGCAGAGGAGACGCAGAGGAGAGAGCCAACGGCAGGCGCTTGAGGCGAGGACGCCACAGGGGGTGACAAGGTTTTGCTCCTGAGTTTCAAGTGAAGACGAGTGAATAAGATGGGGAGAGTATAAGCGAATTTGCGTTCGATGTCAATCCACAAATGGTGTTCTATGGCAAAGATGAGGAGATTGTGACGTTGGGAGGGCAGCATGGAGACGAGGGAAAGAAACAGCGCAGGAGAGGCGAAGCCGCCGGACGCAACGGTGGTATAATGGCTTCCGGCAGGCGGCACCGGGCGGGCACGAGGGCGAGGGAAGGACTAGCGAGATGCGACGGCTGCTAATTCCATTCAGAGGGCAATCGAGGCGGACCACGAGTGGCCCGTATGATCTGGCGACAGAGGACGACCTGTACTACTGCTACCGCCTGCTGCTGCACCGCGAGCCTGACGCAGCGGGGTGGCAGTACTGGAAGGAGCAGATAGAGAGGGGTCTGGTGTCGCTGAAATCGCTGACCACCAGCTTCCTGATGAGCGACGAGTTCCTGCGTGCCCAGTTGCACACGGGATACGCGGAGCTACGGATGGCGGCGGAGCAACTGGAAGCAGTGAGTCTGGAAGGCTTCCAGTTGTACGTTCGGAAGGGCGACCCCGTTGGAGAGGTGATTACGGAGACGCGCTCTTACGAGCCGCACGTCACGCGGGTGCTGCGCGAGGTGCTGAAAGCGGGCGACGTGTTCGTGGACATTGGCGCGAACCTGGGCTACTTCAGCCTGCTCGCGGCCTCACTGGTGGGGCCGGAGGGGCGGGTAATCGCCTTCGAGCCGAACCCCAGCAACTGCCTGCTCATCCGGTCGAGCATCGCGCGGAATGGGTTCGAGACCATCGAACTGCACGCGAATGCCGTCGCGGAGCGGCAGGAGTCGTTCATCCTGGAGGTGGACGGGAGCAACGGACGCATTCTTCCTTCGCCCAGCGAGGCGGCTTCACCGGATAAAGCCGCTTCTGTTGCGTTCCCTCACAGCTATCTGGTTCAGGCGGTGGTGCTAGACGAGCTTTTAGCGGGGGAGGAGCGAATCAACGTGGTCAAGGTTGACATCGAGGGGGCGGAGCCGCGCGCGTTGCGAGGCATGACGAGGCTGGTGCAACGGCATCGCCCGGTGCTCATCACGGAGTTTTTCCCCTCCATGCTGGCGTCCACATCCGGCGCGGAGGCGGTTGGCTATCTCGACGCGCTGCGCGAGTTTGACTATGCGCTCTGCGTCATTGATGCTGAGGGAGGTCGTTCAGTTCCGCAGTCCAATGATGAGATTTTCGACGCGCTAGCGCAATCAGGGTCGGACCATCTCGACCTGCTGGCGCTGCCGGAGGGACGTTCGGGATAGCAACTCTCAGGCGGATAGCTGACGCTGGCTCAAGCCTCTAGCTGTACGAGTACACAAGGTTAGCGCACAAGGTTCATGCAGGTGATGAAGCGAGGGAGCAGCGTGCCAACGCCCAACGGGGTGGGTGTTGCTGGGTGGATCCCCTTAAGGTCGCTTCGCAGATTCACTTCGTTCAGGATGACATGGATGTGGCTAGCTGGCACGCGACCTACTACGTGCTATTGCTATTCTGTACCGCACATCTAGCAAATCTGGCCCGACGAGGCAGCCGATTCGCGTAGCAGCTTCTCAATTACCTCGAAATTCATCCTGGCGGGCGTGGTGTACCGGATACAGCCTTTGCCCAGGTTCAACCCTTGAAGGAGGTCCCGGTTGGCGTCCATGACCTCCTGTTTCAGGATGTAGAGCGAGATGTAGTTCTTCTGACTCGCAAAGCTTACCTCAACGGTGCCACCTTTCTTGTAGCTCGGCATTCCGTAGTCCATGCCCTCCTCATAGCCCTCCAGGGTTTCACGGCAGAGGGCGCGCAGGGCCGCCAGACCCACACGGCGCTTTTCAGGGGCCTCCTGTATGTAGGTGGTTACGTCCGGTGCTTCACTCTGCATGGGTTCGCCTCCTTGAGATTCGTTCGGAGAGAGGATAACAGAAAGTAGGTTCCTCGTAAAGCCCCCTCAACGAGGTTTTTCAGAGGAACGTGAAGACGCCCCAGTGGGGCGTCTCGGAGGAAAGTGGGCGCGGTGCTTTACTCGAAGCGGAGGCGGCGGACGCCGAGGGTCAGGAAGAGGGCGGCGAAGCCCAGCAGGACGGCGACGTTGAGGAGAACGCTGCTCGCGTCCGCGCCGCGCAGGATGATTCCTTGCAGGCCGTCCATCGCCCAGGCAGTGGGCAGCAGATAGGCGACGGAGCGCAGTGGCTCGCCGACGATTTCGAGGGGCCACCACGCGCCGCCCACCGCCGCGATGAGCATTGCGGTGGCGGTTGCCATCTGGTTTGCCTGCTCGGTGGTGCGGGCGAGGGTGGCGATGAAGAGGCCGATGCTGACGGCGGCGAGGCCGAAGGAGAGAATTACGAGGACGAGGGCCAGCGGGCTGCGGCCCCAATTCACGCCGAAGACGACCTGCCCGACGACGATGAGGAGCGTCATCTGGATGATGCCGACGAGGTAGTAGCCGAGCATCTTGCCTATGAGGATGGAGAGTTTCGAGATGGGAGCCGACATCAGGCGGCGCAGAGTGCCGACAGTGCGCTCGTAGACGAGGGCGGTGGAGATGCCCATGAGGGTGATGAGGGCGAAGGTGACGAGTTGGCCGGGTGAGGATTGGGCCGCGCCCGACGCGACACCCTCCTCGGCGCGCGTCGCCTGCTCGCGCATGACGGTGATGGGTGCGTCAGCCTGAAGGGCCTGGGCGCGTTCGAGGGCGGTATCGAAGTAGCTCTGGCGCTCGGCTTCCGAGGCAAAGGGGCGAACTTCCTCGGCCTGCTCGGTGGCTGTCCGCGCGCTCTGCACGGAGGCTCCGAGAGTGGTGAAGAGCGCATCGAGTTCCTGCTGGACGGCGCGGGTGCGTTGCAGGTCGGCATCCTCGGCGAGGTGCAGTTCGGCCTCGATGGCCTCGCCACTTGCAACCGCCTCGGAGAAGCCTGAAGGAAGGACGAGGACGCGGGTGTAGTCGTCCAGGCGGGCCAGAGCCTCGGCGCGGGTGGTGGGCAGCGGCTGCTCGCCCGTCGCCTCGGCGGGGCGCACGACGGTTGAGGCGGCCAGGGCGCTTTCCAGTTGGGCGGCTAGAGCACCACTATCCTCGTTGATGACGAGGATAGGCGCGCGGTTGTCTCCACCGTCGTCACCGCCGATGGCGCTGGCGAGAATGGCTGTGAAGAGGATGGGCATGATGAAAGTGACGAACCACGTCAGCCGCTCGCTGAAGACGAGCCGGATATTGGTGAGGGCGAGGGCGAGTATCTTGTTCATAGGGCAACTCCGTTTGGATGACGACCGACGACCGACGACCGACGACCGCTACGGCAGGATGTGAGATGTGAGATGTGAGATGTGAGATAACGGCTCAGGTGGTTCTAGTAAAAAATCCCTTTGCGTCCTTGCGTCCTTGCGCCTTTGCGTTATGCCGTTAAAGCCGTTCATTCCGCATTCCGCATTCCGCGTTCTGCATTCCGCATTTCATCTCACGGCGCGGCGTTGGTAGCCGTTGACGCCGATGGTGAAGAGGATGGCGGACATGGCGAGCAGACCCGCTAGCTGTGGGACGATGGCCTCAAGGCCACGTCCCAGGCCGAGTTGGATGAAGGCGTCGTTGCCCCAGGCGTTGGGGGTGACGAGGCCGACGGTTTGCAGCCAGTCGGGGAGGGCGGCGCGCTGGACGAAGGCCCCGCCGAGCATGGCGAAGACGAGGCTGACGATGGTGCCGAAGGCGTTGGCCTGCTCCTGGCTGCGGGAGAGGACGGCGAGCACGAGGCCCACCGCCGTGAAGGCGACGACGAGCACGACGGAGAGGAGGCCGACGGCTAGCGGCTCGCCCCAGTTGATGCGGAAGAGCAGGGTGCTGCCGAGCATGAGGGCACCGAACTGAAGCAGGCCGACGAGGAAGATGCCCAGCAGTTTGCCGCTCATGATGGAGAGGGCGCTGGTCGGCGTGGAGGTGAGGCGGGCCAGAGTGCCCATCTCCTCTTCGGCGAGGATGGAGCGCGCCCCGTTGACGGTGCCGAAGGAGAGGAAGAGGAGGGCGATGCCCGGCGCGAGCACCGCCAGGGGGTTGAAGTCGGCTTCCTCGCCCTGTGCGTCAATGGCACGGACGGTGACGGGGGACGAGGTTTCCCCCGGCGCGCCGTTGATGGCCTGGGCGATGCGTTCACCTTCAGCGCGGCTGGTGATGCGGCCACTGAGGGCTAACTGCTCGATGGTGATGCGGGTGGTCATCATGCGCGACTGCATCTCGGCGGTAATTTGCTGGACGATGCTCTCCACGAGCGAGGCGCTAATCTGGCTGGCGGGGTCGGAGAAGACCGTGACACTGGCGGCGCGGCCATCCATCACGGCGCTGCTGAAGCCTTCGGGAATGATGACGACGCAACAGTAGGAGTCGCCCGCCTGCACCTGAGCGCGGGCGGCGGCCTCGTCGTCAAGGATGGTGGCGTCTACCAGTTCGTCTATCTCCGCGTTGGTGGTGAAGAGATCGGCCATGGCCTGCCCAAGCTGCCCGTCGTCGTGGTTGACGATGGCGATGGGGACCGCCGGGGGCACATAGTTCTCATCGCCGCTCCCGCCGAAGACTGTGCCGAAGAGGAGGGTCATGAGGATGGGGGTGAGCAGCAGGTAGAGGAGGGCGCTTCTATCCGAAAGGCGGATGAGCGTGTCTTTCCAGGCGATTATCCAGGCTTTTTTCATGGTTCGGCTCCGTTGAGGACGGTGGACCGTAGACGGTGGACGGTGACGGATAACGGATTTTCACCACAGAGACACAAAGGACACGGAGAACGGCCACAAAGAGATAAATTGCCGAGTAGTTTTATGAGAATCCCTTTGCGTCCTTGCGCCTTTGCGTTATGCCGTTAAAGCCGTTCATTCCGCATTCCGAGTTCCGCGTTCTCAGTCGCGCAGGGCGCGGCCCGTGAGGTGGAGGAAGACGGCTTCGAGGTTGGGTACTTGAATGTCAATGCTATTGACGCGGACGCCTGCCTGATTGGTGGCGATGAGGATGCCGGGCAGCACGGCGTTGGCGTCGTCGGCAAGGATGGTGAGGCTGCCGTTCTCGCGGCTGGCCTGATGGACGCCGGGAAGCGTCTCCAACGCGGAGGCGATACCCTCGCGTCCCTCGTCTACGGTGAGCTTGATGGTGTCGTACTCACCCACCATCTGGGTCAACTCTTCCTGCGTGCCGAGGGCGATGAGCTTGCCGTGATCCATGATGCCGACGCGGTTGCTGAGTTCCTGGGCCTCTTCCATGTAGTGAGTTGTGTAGAGAACGGTCATGCCCTGGCGGTTCAGTTCCTTGACCAAATCGAGGATGTTGCGGCGGCTCTGGGGGTCGATGGCGACAGTCGGCTCGTCGAGGTAGAGCACTTCGGGGCGGTGGAGGAGGCCGACGCCGATGTTGACGCGGCGCTTCATGCCGCCGGAATAGGTGGAGATGCGGTCATTGGCGCGGTCAGCGAGGCCGAGGTAGTCCAGAATTTCGTCCACGCGGCGGGCGAGTTCTTTGCCACCCATGTCGTACATCCGGCCCCAGAATTCGAGGTTCCGGCGGGCGCTGAGTGAGGGGTAGAGGGCGAGGTCCTGCGGGACGACGCCTATGCGCTTCTTTACCTCGCCAGACTGTTTGGTGACGGAGTGGCCCGCGACGGAGGCGTCGCCCCGCGTTGGGGTGAGCAGGCAACTGAGCATGGAGATGACTGTGGTCTTGCCCGCGCCATTGGGACCGAGGAGGCTGAAGATTTCGCCCTGGCGGATGTCGAAGGAGACGCCCGCGACGGCGGGGGTGGAACTGCCCGCGTAGGTCTTGTGAAGGTCGTTGACCTGGATGATAGTGCGTGAGGCTGAAACGGTTGCGGTGGCGCTCACGGGAGCGGCGACAACGGAGTGCTGAAAGGCGGTTTCCATTGGGCTTCCTTTCACGGCGGGTTGAGCGGCATGGGAGAGCCGCGTGTGCTTTGAGACTATGCTCACAGGATAGCGGATTTGGGGAGTGGTGTCGTCCGTCGGAAGGATGATGTTGGGGTAGATGTCGTGGGGTGTGCCGTATGTCGAAAGATAGAGGCGACAAAAAGCGCATCCGGCGTCTTCGCGACGCCGGATGCACGGGGACGAGGTGTGCGAGGTTCTGGTTAACGCTGTGGCGCGGGGGCGGGCTGGCGGGGGGTCTGTCGCCGCGCGAAGAGGAGGACGAGCGAAGCGACGAGGGCGAGCGCCGCACCCCAGCCGAGGAGAGCGCGGAGCGTTGTGGCGCTAGCGCCGGAGACCTGAGCCGCGACGGGAGCGGCTGCCTGCGCTTCCTGAACGGCCAACGGCTCGAACTCGTTTATCAGCGCGAACGGTTCGGGGTAGATTTGCCACTCCCACGTTCCGGCGCTGGGGAAGGTCACGTCTACGGCGAAGTGTCCGACCTCGGCCCCTTCCGGCTTGTAGGCGTCCACGCGCAGGGTCTCTCCGGTCTCGGGGTTTCTCGCCTCCAGATAGGGCACGAGGGGGCCGACTCCGGCGATTTCGTCCACCGGGCGCACGTCGTGCTGGCGGATGATGAAGGTGAGGTGCAGGGGGTCGCCCGCGCGAACGTCGGTAGGCACCTCATCCAGGTTGACGGTGGCCGCGCCGCCCGCCATCGCGGGGAGGGCGAGGAGCAGCAGGGAAATAGTGAGGAACAGGGCGACCAGCAGTTTTCGTAACATCGTTTCTCTCCTTTTGAGTTGATAGGGTTGCTAGCGCAGGGATTCGGCGATGCGGCGCGCCTCATCCAGGGGCAGGTCAGTTTCCAGGCGATAGGTCACACCTCCGTCCTCCTCTTGCCAGATGAGGACGTTGCCAGTGACGAGCCGTTGAAGGCCCATGTAGGTTCCATCGGCGCGCCGGAACTGGAGCACGTATGGCCCCTCGGACCAGATGGCGGGCCGCCCGTGTACGGTGGTTCTCTCGATAGACTCCGGTTCACCCTTCTCGGCGAAGGTGGTATTGGCGAGTTGGTGCAGGCTCAGCCGCACCTCGCGGGGGTCTGTGGGGTCCAACCAGACGAGGACCACCACCGCGCCGTCCAAATCCTGAAGGAAGACCTGATCCGGTGGCCCCAGGTCGGCGGGGTAGGTGGGCAGGCGCACGGGAAAGCCCGCCTCACGCTGCGCCTCGTCCAGCGTCGTTTCGCCCACGAGGCCGAGAGCGGCGGTGCGCGGCACGGGTGTGGCCGTCACAGGTGCTTGACCGGATGAGGAGACCGTCGGCGTCGGCTCGACCAGGAGAATGCGAACCGCGCCGATTCGCAGCACTTCCAGCAGGCCCGCGCGCACCTGCGGCACGGCGAGCAGCCCGGCCAGCATCAGGAGGAGCAGCGCCGCCCAGCCGAGCCAGCGCGCGGGCGATACCCTGCGCCGGATAGTAGGGCGCGGGGTGGCGGCGCGTACCTGTGCTTCCAACGTGGCGGCGAAAGTGGGGCTGGGGTGGCTTTCCCGCGCGAGGCGCACGAGCGCGGCGGCCAGGGTGCCCTCTTCAGGCGGCACACCGCCGGGCAGCGTTGGCTCCTGCTCGGTCATGCAGGCGGTGAGGAA
>DASVVH010000348.1:0-4798 GCA_036386615.1 Ardenticatenaceae bacterium | reverse complement strand
CTTCGGGCGGCAGGCGCATCCCCTCGGCGACTTCAACGAGGGCGGCGTCGAGGCGCAGGCCGCCTGTGATGGGGCGCATGCGGATGTAGGCTTCGAGGGTGGGGACGATGCCGCGCGAGCGGTTGACGGACTCCCAGACTGTCGCGTCGAAATGTTCCTGGACGGTGCGGATGAAGCGGCGCATCCAGACGCCGGAGCCTACCATCTCCAGCAGGCGGTCTCGCACATCGGCGAAGGCGCGGCCCAGCGGGTCGTCGTCCGCCGCCCTCTCCTTGCCGCGCAGAATGTTGACGTAGCGCGCGCCGACGGCGACGAGCTGCTTGGGACTCTGGCCCAGCGCGGATTCGTCGCGCAGGTCGTCCCAGAGGAACATCCAGATGTACCAGTCCGAGACGAGGCGCAGGGCATCCTCTGGCGCGTTCGGATGAAAGCGCGCGGCGAGCCATCCGATGCGGGTCGCCTCTATGTGTGGCAATGCGGCCTTTGGGACCAACTCGAATTGTTCTACCCAGCGAAGGGTGCCCTGGTGCGCTGCTTCGGCATGGGGATTGGTTGGGGAGACGAAGGGACAGTAGAAATCCGCGATACTCAACGTGTTCATAATGTCTAATCTCCAATGTGGCTTTGTCATCGAATCCGGTTATCTTCGCTTTGGGTACTCCTTAACTTGGTATGCGGGTTGAGAATAGAGCCTGCGCCAGCAGACAAGCATTAATGGTGCCGTCCAACAGTATTCCAATACCTGGAGGCGGAATGAACGGTAGATTTCGGCGGCGAGGTGCCTGTACAGGGCGGGGGATGGATAGTTACGGTTCATTTTGATACTCTGAGCGCGTGCTGTGCCGAAGCTTGCTCCGGATAACGCGGATGGTGGCAGGAAAGGGAGTGGATACCCGATGAGGTACTGGAGACGCGCACTCGCGGGAGTGATTTTGTTGGTGCTGGCAGGCGGGCTTATCCGCGAGATGGCCCGCGTGGGCCTGATGTCAGGGAGATTGCGGGCGCAGGCCGCGTACTCTATCGTGGCGCTGCCTGTCATGGTGGCACCGGGGCCGTCAGAGAACTGGGAGCCGCAGGTCGCCATCGTGTGGCCGCACGACGGGGCGGGCAACGCGACGAGCGTGACGGGGGCGCGGGCGGTGAACGTGAGTGTGTGGCCGCGCAATTTCGTGGGGTGCAGCACCATCCCGCTCACGCTCCGGCTCTACATGGCGCGGAACAACAACCCGGCGCGGCAGGTTCCGGTGGAGGGCAGGCGGGTGATGCGGACGGTGAACGGCTCGACCTTCCCCTCCATCGAGTTCAACGATATTCCGGTGGAGAGCGCCAGCGACCCTAACGCGCAGTACCGCTTTTACGTAGACGCGGAGGGGGGGCCGCTGGTGCCGGAACGGGTGAGCCAGCGCTTTTCCAATCTGTGGGTCCACGCCGCCGACGCGCGCACGATGCAGCCGCAACCCGTCCGCCCTGTGGGGTTTACACAGGGCGCGGCAGGCGGGCCTTATGATGCCTGGATTCAGATTGTCTTCCCTCACGACGCGGCTGGGCAGCCCGCCGCGACGGAGAGCGCGCCCTTCGTGAACGTGGCGGCGGATGTCTTCGCCCGCTCGAATCAGGCTCCTTATAACTCGGTGCCCTACGACGCCATGCCCGCGCTCGACCTCCTCGTCGCCGAGGAAAATCAGTCCTTCCGGCCCGCGCTGGGTGTGGTGGCGAAGGAAGGCTACCCTCTGGGCGACCAGAGCGCGGTGCTCGTGCCGCGCGCAGTCTTCAACGACGTGCCCGCGCGGCCTGGGAAAGCGTTGCAGTTCATGGTGGTGGAGCGGCAGGGAAGGGCGCTCTCTTCGGTCTGGACGCACGCCGCCGACGCGCGCACCTACCTGCCTCAACCGAGCGTGCCGCCGCCGTGCTCGAACTCCGGCCCGCCGACACCGACGCCCCTCCCCCCGACGGCGACCCCGCGCGCGAGCGCGACGCCCGTCCCGCCCACGAACGGGGATTTCGAGCAGGCTGTCGCCAATATGATAAACCAGGAGCGGACGCGCAACGGCCTCGGAACGCTCTCGGTACAGGCGGAGTTGAACCAGGCGGCGCGCCGCCACAGCAACGACATGGCGACGAACAATATCACGAGCCACACGGGGTCGGATGGCTCGACAGCCGGGCAGCGGATGCGTGACGCGGGCTACCAGTGGGTGCGAAGCGGGGAGATGATTGGCTGGGGCTTCTCGGACCCAGGCCGGATGATGCAGTGGTGGATGAACAGCCCGACGCACCGCCAACTCATCCTCTCCTCGGCCTACGACGATTACGGTATCAGCTACATCTTCAACGCGAACAGTGCGTGGAAGCATTACTGGACTGTGGATTTCGGCAGGCGCGGCGCGCCTAATGTGGCCGAGGGGGGCGAGCTACACACCTGCGTCTATACGGAAGAGGGGACGGACGGCGGTAGCGGCGTGATTTTCTACAGCGAGGAGCCGTGCCCTTGAAGCGACGACCGACGGACTGCGGGTGCCCTTTGGGCAGGACGACCGCTAACGACTAACGACGAAGGGGTGGGCGTGTTCAGAACGCCCACCCCTTTTACTTCCTCCTGACTTTAATTGTACGATTTCAAGAGGTTAGCGCGCGGGGTAGTGCCCAGTGGTAGGTCGCGTAACGTCTAGTTACCGACTTGTCATCCTGAACGAAGTGAAGGATCCCACCAGCAACATGCCTATCGTAGGGCGTTAGCACGCTTTGCCTCCATCACGACTTGGCTGAATCTGTACGCTAACCTTGTATACTCGTACACCTAACGACGAAAGGGGGGCGTTCTGAACACGCCCCCCCTTCTGCTTCCTTGAATTTCCCCAGAGGCTTATATCAATCGGGTCATGAACTCCCCGGAGGGGAGTGGCGAAACTCGTAGCCGAGCGGTGGAGCGAAGCGCAACCCTCGGCGGCGTCTCACTTAATTGCGCCACTTTCACGATGAATCCAGATTACAACAAAACAGGTAACTCGGTGGAGAGGAGGCGGGCTATCTCTTCCCGGTAGCAGCCGTAGGCGTGCCAGAGCCGCGCCTGCTCGGCGGGGTCGTGGCTGGTAGCGTGGGCGCAGAGGGAACTCTGCCCCACGCGAAAGGCGGCGTAGGCGAGGCGGTAGAAGGTGAGCGCGGCGGGCGGGATGGGCGCACCCCCTGCGGCGTGGAAGGCATCGCGGAGGGGAGCCGCGCGGGCTTCGTCCAACCCCCACTCCACGAGCGCGCCCGCCACGTCCCAGGCGAGGGGCTGCGCGCCGACGATGGTGTGGTCGGCGTCATGGCCCGCGTTGTCCACCTTGACGAGCGGCCCGCCATGCGAACGCACCCACTCGTGCGGCGCGAGACTCCCGTCCCCATATCGAGGGGAGGGCGCGTCGTCCATCGCGCGAACGGCGGCCTCACTCAAGTGTCGCGTCTTCGCGGCGGCCTCTTCCCCCAGTGCCTCCCAGACGTTCCAGTAGAGCATCTCGTTCAGGCGGGCGGTGGCTGCCTGCTGCTCGGCTTCGGTGAGGGGCGGGCCAGCGACCCCGGCGATGTAGCGCCCGATGTGGCTCAGGAGTTCGGGCGTGGCATCCTCGCGGGAGAGGGACGCGCCCTCAATCCAGGGCACGGCCACAAAGCCATGCGCCGACCCCAGCGGCGCGGCTCCCCAGCCCGCGAGGGCGCGGGCGGAAAGGGTCGCCACGGTCGCCTCCGTGCTGCTACTGGCACCATTGGGAGCCATCGCGAGGCCCGCGAACTTCCAGAGCAGGCGCGTACCGTCAGAAAAGGTGCAGCGATACTTGGGCCGCTCGAAGAGGGCGAAGGCGGCGGGCCAGTCGTCGGCGTTTGGGTAGACAACCGAGCGCCACAGGCCACCCCTCAAATCTTCAACCTGAACTGGGGCATCATTTTTTTGAAGCAGGGCAGAAGAGAGGACAGCTAGCGCATCAGGCAGGGGACGGCCATCGAAGCGCGGCTCGTGATGGGAGGCGGGGTAGCATGGCGTCGTCTCCCACCATGAACGAACCTCCGGCGAGGCGACAGCGCCCGGCCCTCCTGCATGGCCGGGGAAGAAGCTGATGCCCTCGCGGGGGAGTCCGGCACGGGCGAGCGCCGCGCCGACGGCGGCAATAGACGAACCGGACTGGCCCGGCCCCTCGTCCACGACCAGCCCCCACGCCGCCCCGGCTACATCGTCTTGGGAAATGTGAGCCTCCCGCGAGAAGGGGTGTCCCGTCGGGCGCGCGGAGACGCGGCGCACTTCCCAGCCATGCGCGGCGACGGTGGCAGCGACAACAGCGCCGAGCGTGGTGCCGATGCTGCGAATGCCGACCACGACGGCACGGCGGGAGGAGGTTGAAGCGTGGTCTTGCAGCCAGCGCAGGGCAGCCGCGCAGTATTGCTCAGGGTAGAGTGCGTAGAAGGCGAAGCCTTCAGGGGTCTTGACGGTGACGCGGGCCGCTTCCGGCACGCCGAGCCGCCGCAACAGGGCGGCGAATCGTTCCAGCGCGGGGAGCACTTCCCGGTTGGCCCCTTTTCCGCCAGCCCAGGCCGCGTAGAAGGCAGTGGCAGCGTGCGCGGTTAGCTCCTGAAGGGGGGCGAGTTGCCGTTGGGCCTCGCTCGGCGGCAGGAGGTCGGGCAGGGCATCCTCGGCGGCCTGTTGAATCTGGCCCGCGAAGATGAGCAGGGCGCGGAGGTCATCCAGAGAGGGCGCTGTGCCGGACGGACCCAGGAGGGCGGCGACGCGCTCGCGAAGCCGGGCCAGCAGCGTGCCCAACTCCTCTTCATG
>DASVVH010000347.1:0-1535 GCA_036386615.1 Ardenticatenaceae bacterium | reverse complement strand
CTGGCGCAGGTGGCGCTTGACCTCTTTCCGGTGCCGGGCCGTTTGCTCGAAAGCCGCCTTAACGGGCGCTACCCGGCCTCATTGTGGCAGAGCGGGCGTGCCTTTGAGGTAGATATGCTGTTGGGTGCGGCGCTGATGGTGCGGGCTGAGGCTATCAGTGATGTGGGGCTGATGGACGAGGGCTATTTCATGTATGCCGAGGAGTTGGACTGGTGCCGCCAGATGCGCGAGGCGGGCTGGTGGCTCCACGCGCTCCCCACTGCGACGGTCATCCATCACAGCGGCCAGAGTACGCGGCAGTTCCGGGAGCGGATGTTCGTTGCCCTGTGGCGCTCGCGCCTGCGCTACTATGAGAAGTGGGAGTCGCCCGTTTACGTGCGGCTGGTCCGTGCGCTCGTGCGGCTAGGCATGGGCTGGCAGGGTCGCAAGGCGGCGGCTGAGGGGAGCAAGGAGGAAAGGGCGCGGCGGCTGGCGGCGTACCGCGAGGTGAGCGCCCTGTGATATCCGCTGTCGTCCTGGCCCGCGACGAGGAGCGCCACCTGCCCGACTGTCTCGCTACGCTCTATTGGGCGGATGAGGTGCTCGTGCTGGACAGTGGCAGCCGGGACGCGACGCCGCGCCTCGCGGAGAAGGCGGGCGCGCGGGTGGTCCATCGCCCGTTCACTCACTACGGTGACCAGCGGCAGGCGGCGCTTGGGCTGGCAGAGCACGCCTGGGTCTTCTTCGTGGACGCCGACGAGCGCGTTCCTTCCGCGCTGGCCGAGGAGGTGCGGCGCGTGGCTGCCGACGAGACACGCCCGGAGGTGGGCTGGTGGGTGCCGCGCCGCAACTATTTCTGGGGCAGGGAGGTCCGGCACAGTGGGTGGGCACCGGACCACCAGTTGCGCCTCCTGCGCCGCGACGCGGCCCGATACGACCCGACGCAAATCGTTCACGAGGTGGCCCAACTGGACGGGCCTGCCGGATATCTGACGAACTCGCTGATTCACGTCAACTACGAGTCGTGGGGCGAGTTCTGGCGGAAGCAGGCTCTCTTTGCCCGCCACGAGGGAGAGAAGCTGGCGGCGCGGGGCATTCGCTGGAAGCCCTGGAACATCATCTTGCAGCCGTTGCGTGCCTTCCACCGCCGCTACATTCAATGGCAGGGGTGGAAGGATGGACTTCTGGGGCTACGCCTCGCTCTGGCGATGGCGTGGTGGGAGGGAGCCGCCTATCTTGAACTGCGTCGCCTCACAGTTGGCTCGAACCGCTGACGGTGCTACTCGGCAGGTCGCCAGCCAC
This sequence comes from Ardenticatenaceae bacterium, assembly GCA_036386615.1. Lineage (GTDB taxonomy): Bacteria > Chloroflexota > Anaerolineae > Ardenticatenales > Ardenticatenaceae > DASVVH01. The sequence goes on along the minus strand of DASVVH010000347.1, from coordinate 254 downwards.
CGGGGTCTACTTCGACCTCCCACGTCTCCTTAAAGTCGTGCAGGTTCTCAATCGTGTCAGGCGACTGAAGCGGCTCTTTCACTCCCTGACGCCATTTGGAGCGGTCAAGTGTGCCCACGACAAGGTAGTCGTTGCCGATGTCCTCCGGGCTGTGCGAGGCGAAGAGGGTAGCCAGGAGATGTTCTATCTCGTCCTGATGTACGATGAGCAGGTCACAGTCGGGGCAGTAGCGGCAGGTCTTGTTCAATGCTATC
>DASVVH010000346.1:0-1902 GCA_036386615.1 Ardenticatenaceae bacterium | reverse complement strand
TTTGCAAATTGATGGGGTAACAGGTCGTTGCCGCCGCGTCGCCACGGGTTGAAACCCCAGGCTGAAAGCGCAAGTACGCTAAAGCGCACTTCAACGACCCTTTCCTCATCATTTTGTCAATTCTCGTCTTACCTGCGCTCCTGCCGTCAAGTCGTTAGCGGTCGTCAGTCGTCAGTTGTCGGTCGTCTGCCGTTCCTCACTTGATGAGCGGCAGCAGCGTCTTCGCGCACTCCTCCACCAGGAAGCTGTAGAACTCCTCCGAGAGCGTGCTGCTGCCGTGATCCTCGATGAACTTGAGTTGTTCGGGACTGATGTCTACCAACTCCGTTTCGAGCGCGTTCGGGAAGGGGTTGGCGGGCGTGCGGTCAATCGGGGCGACGAACTCCACGGTCAGCGCGCCGTCATAGCCAATCTCGCGCAGGGTGTCCACGATGCGTTGCCAGTTCAGGTGGCCCATGCCGCAGGCGAGGCGGTTGTTGTCGGCGACGTGGAAATCCACGAGGCGACCCTTCGCGTCGCGGATGGTCTGGAAGGGGTCAACCTCCTCGATGTTGATGTGGAACGCGTCCAGGCAGATGCCGCAGTCCGGCCCCGTCGCCTCGGCGAGGGCGAGAGCCTGTGCGCCGCGACTGACGAAGTAGGTCTCGAAGCGGTTGATAGGTTCCACCGCGAGGCGCACGCCCTCTCGCTGCGAGAAGTCGTAGATTTCCTTCATGCTCTCGACGGCCCACTGCCATTCGTTTTCGGGCGTGGAGTCGGGCTTCACCTTGCCCACCGTGCCGGGAACGATGGTCAGTTCGTAGCCGTCGAGTTCCTTCACCATCGTCACGCAGTCCTTGACGTACTGCACCGACTTGGCCCGCGCACCCTCGTCGGCGGCGAGCAGGTTGCGCTCTTCGAGCATCAGCGTCACGGACCCCCAGCAGCGCAGGCCGTTCTCGTCCAGCAGCCTGCGGACCTCTCTGGTGTCGTAGATTTCCGGCTCGCCGCTAATCTCGATGCTCTCGTACCCGTACTTCGCCAGACGGCGAATCGTTACTTCGATGGGTTCGGCTCGCATCCAGTTGTGCATGGAAAGATGCATACGGTCCTCCTCGTTGAGTTACACGCGATAAAGGGTTGGTAAGAACATGGCTCCCGCCATGCGAACGACCGATGATAGACGACCGACGACCGCCAGAGAAATATCTCTAGGGGGTGGTGGCAAACCTCTGAAGTGCCAAGGAGCGCTAAGGTACTTACATGTCATTCTGAGCGAAGCGAAGAATCCACCCAGAAACGTTGCTCAACAGTGTGAACCGGATAACTCCGCAGGGGGCACACATAAAGCTCCCACTGTGGTTCATCTCACAAGTGGTCCGCCAGCAACTCGTACAGCCCCTGCACGCCCAGATTCAACTCGGCGGCGTGGCGGTTAAGGTGGTACAGCGTGCCGGGGTCTTCGGTGATGACCGCGCCCGCGCCCGTCTGGGCAACGTCCGCGAGCCGCGCCCGCGTCAGCCCATCGGCGATTTCCGGCTGCGTCCATGTGAGGGCGAGGTCGCCCGCCGGGTGCGCACGCCCGCCCCGCCAGAACAGTTCCGGCAGCGGCTCCGGCAGCACGGCGGAAAGCAGCCTGCGCGGCGCGTCGTGCCAATCCTTCACGCGGACGGCATGCGTCGAGTCCGCGTAGGTGTAGGATACACTCGTCTCGCCCCGCTTGAGTTGCAACTGTCCCACTTCAAGCTGCTCGGCCAGGAAGGGAAGGACGCCGACGAGTTCTACGTCCGGCGGCAGGTTGATACCGAGGCGCTCGTCGTACAACCTCCCGAACGTGTAGAAATCACCCGGCGTCAGCACCAGCAGGCGGCGTGCTCCACTCGTGCGAAGGTCGTCCACGTTGGCGAGGGCAAGCGCCTCGGC
>DASVVH010000345.1:0-14763 GCA_036386615.1 Ardenticatenaceae bacterium | reverse complement strand
AATTGGCTTCATCGCTCGCGCCACGCTATCATCCGGCGTTATGAGTTCTCAGACGCTTTCAACGGCCACACAGGGGCGGCGCGTCGCCCGCGCCGCGACCATCGTCATGGCCGCTTTCGTGGCAAGCCGCGTGCTCGGCCTCGCGCGCGAGTCGGTCATCGGCGCGCGTTTCGCCACTGTCGAGACCTACGGTGCCTACCTCGCGGCGTTCCGCATCCCCGACCTGATTTTCAACATCATCGCGGGCGGCGCGCTGGCGAGCGCCTTCATTCCCACCTTCACCGTCTTCCTGACGCGCGACGAGCGTGAAATTGGCTGGCGCATGGCGAGCGCCGTAGCGAACTGGATGATGCTCGTGCTCGGCGTCATCGCGGCGCTGGCCGCCATCTTCGCGCCCTGGCTTGCGCGCCTCATCGCGCCCGGCTTCGACCCGGAACTGGTCCAACTCACCGCGAACCTGATGCGCTTCATGCTCATCTCGACAGTCATCTTCAGCCTGAGCGGGCTGATTATGAGCATCCTGAACGCCTTCGAGCACTTCCTGACGCCCGCCATCGCTCCCGTCATGTACAACCTGGGGATTCTCTTCGGCGCGCTCTTCCTTGCCCCGACGATGGGCGTCTACGGGCTGGCCTGGGGCGTGGTGCTCGGCGCGGTGGCGCACGCGGCGATCCAACTGCCCGCGCTGCGACACTTCGGCATCCGCTACGTGCCCGTGCTCGGCCTGCGTGACATGCAGATACGGGACGCGGTACGGCGCGTGGGAAGGCTGATGCTGCCGAGAATCGCGGGCGCGGGGCTGGTGCAATTCATGTTCCTCGCCAACACCATCATAGCCTCCTTCTACAGCGCCTCCGTGCTGCCAGCGCTGAACTACGCCTGGATTGTCATGCTGCTACCGCACGGTGTCTTTGCCTCCTCGGTGGCGACGGCGGTCTTCCCGACCTTTAGCCGCATGGCCGCGAAGGGAGACCAGGCCGGAATGCGCGCGGGGCTGGCGCAGACGCTGCGTGCGGTGCTCTTCGTGTCGCTGCCTTCGGCGGTGGGGCTGGTCATTCTGCGGGAACCCATCGTCCGGCTGCTCTTCGAGCGGGGCCAGTTCACGCATACGGACACGCTGGCCGTCGCGTGGGCGCTGGGCTTCTATGGGCTGGGGCTGGTCGCCCACTCGTTCATCGAGATTATCAACCGCGCCTACTTCGCCGTGCAGGACACTATCACCCCCGTCGTCGTCGGTGGGCTGGCGATGGTCGCCAACATCGCCCTGAGCCTGATTCTGGTCAACGTCATTGGCGACCCCACGACACTGGAACGTGGGCCGCAGGGCGGGCTGGCGCTGGCGAACGTGCTCGCCTCGTCCGCCGAGGTGCCCATCCTGTTGTGGCTCATGCGCCGCAGGATGGGCGGCATCGAGGGGACGGCCCTGCTGGCGAGTGCCGGGCGGCTGACGCTGGCGGCGGGCGCGATGGGCCTCGTGCTGTGGGGCCTGCTTCACTGGGATGCGCTGGCGGCGCTGCCCGTGCTCCTCTTCGTGCCTCTGGCCGTCGCCATTGGAGCCGCTGTCTACGCGGCCATCGCGTGGCTGCTGGGCGTGGAAGAGACGAAGCTGGCGCGAAGACTATTGCGGCCATGAAATTCCATCTTTGCAGAGAGGCAAACCACCCTAACGAGGAGGCGAGGCGATGAGCATCAAAGTGATGACAGATGGCAGCCTGGACGTTCCAACCGAGTTGCTAAAGCAGTACGATATTCCGGTCGTGGCCCCGATTGTGACGGTTGACGGGAAGGAGTACCGCAGCGGCGTAGACATTACCATCAAGGAATTCTTCGCGGCCCAGCGCACCGCCGCCACGCTGCCGACCACCTCCCAACCGTCGCCGGGCCAGTTCACGGAGGCGTTCGAGGCGGCCCTGCGCGACCACGACCAGATTCTCTACGTCGCCATCTCCTCCGCGCTGAGTGGCACCATGAACAGCGCGCAGCAGGCCGCCAGCGAGTTCCCTGAAGGAAAGATTGTCCTTCACGACTCGTGCTCCGTCTCCGCCGAGGGCGGGTTGCAGGTGGTGGCGGCGGCGCGGGCCGTCGTGCAGGGCAGCACGATGGAGGAGGCAGTCGCAGCCGTCCGAAAGACGCAGAGCGAGAGCCAACTCTTCTTCGCGCTCGACGACCTGACCTATCTCGTCAAAGGCGGGCGCGTGGGCCGGGTGGCGGGGGCCATCGGCTCGCTCCTCAACATGAAGCCCATCATCACCGTGAACAAGGAGGTGGGCACGCTGGCTCCCCTCACGCGCATCCGCACCTTCAGGGCCGCCGTCAAGAAGCTGCTGGACCTCGCTACCGATGTCGTCGGGGCGGGGCAGCCAGGCCGCTTCATCATCCTCTACGGCGAGATGGAGCAGGAGGCCAACGAGTTCGCGGGACAGCTTCGCCAGCAGTTCGACGCGCGCTGGCTCCACCTGACGCCCATCGCGCCGACGCTTGGCGCGCACACCGGGCCGCGAGCGCTCGGCGTGGTGGTAGCTCCGGGCGATTGGCCCAGTTAAGGGCGACGACCACTCACCAGCCTTGGAGACCCATGCCCACCATACTTTTACCTTTTGCCGCCATCGTCATGCTCATCGTGGCCGCCATAATGGCCTTTAACGGTCAGACGGCACTAGCTGCCGCGTTTATAGCGCTTGGCTTCATGCTCGTGGCCGTCTGGTTCGCCACGCGGAGGAGGTAAGACCAAGGCGTCCAGCCCTCACCTGAAAAGCGCGTGACCTTCGTACCGTTTGAAACAGTACTCACATACCTTGTACTGGCCGCGCCAGCACCCTATACTGGGCTTCTGAGTACCTCGCTCAGTACCCTCCTAGGTATGGCCCACGGGCCACGAAAAAACCCCTCTTGATGAGGGGTTTTTTCGTGGCCGGAGAGGCTTGCTCTACGGTTTAGGAATGGAAGAGAGCAGGGAATTCTGAAAATTGCCTGTCAGAAACGGCACTTTTAACGCTTATGAAACGTTTTTGAAACACCAGCCTCGTATAATGACGGCATATCCAGTAAGTTGGACAACCAGCAGCGACGCCGCCACCACCGCAACCCGTGTAGAGCAGATAGAAGCGAGACAAGCTTATGTACTGTGAAACGATAGGTGACACGAGGTGCTTGAATGTCGAACGGTGCCTTCACCAACAGGGGCACCAGTTCGGTTGGCTCATCCGCGCGGTGCTGCTGGCCCTTCTGATTGCGTGGCCGGGCATGCAGTTCGTCGCCTCCGCCGCCGAGGTCTCAACCGCTCCCGCTACGGTGTTCGAGGCGGAGGCCGAGCGTCCGGCGCGGGACGACTCTACTGAATATTACCGCGCCCGCCTGACGCTGAACGCGGCGATGCAGGAGGCGGAAGCGGTCAGCAGTGAGGCGGGAGAGACCGATAGCGTCTCCGCCTCTGTCGGGCACGAGGAGTAAGCCAGCCTCGCCGGAATGCTCCCTTCCGGCAGGATGAAGCAAGCATAGAAGCGCTTAACAAGACGGCGAAGGGCCTGCCCCCTGCCCCTCGCCGCGAAAATGAAACAGGGGGAAGAGAGTCAGAGGGACAGGCGTGATGCCTGTCCCTCTGATGTTTTGTAACTCAGGCCGTGCTGGCTGCCGTTTTGGGGCGGTGAACGAGGTAGATGCCCGCGAGGACGAGCGCGCCGCCAATCATCTGCGCGGCAGAGAGGTATTCGCTCAGGAGGGGGATGGCGAGGAGCGCCGTTAGCACGGGCTGGCCCAGGAGGCTCACTGAAGCGATGGGGGCCGGAATGTGGCCGAGCGCGTAGTTGATGCCGAACATGCCGCCGAGGTGGGAGACGAGGCCCAGCGCCAGCAGCGCCGCCCAGGAGCGCGTGCTGAACCCGGTAAGTGGCTCTCCCAGGGCGATGCAGAGGAAGAAGAGGAGGACGACCCCCGCGATAACCGAGAGGGTAATGACGCTCAGGGTGTCGAGGTGGGCGCGGGCACGTTGGGCCGCCATTAGGTAGGCGGCGTAGAAGATACTCGCGCCGATTGCCAGCAGGTCGCCCTGGCCGAGCGTGGGATGGCGCAGCATGTCGCCGCCGAGGACGAGGACGGCACCACTCAGCGCGACAGCCATGCCCAGCCAGAAGGCGGAAGGCAGCCGCTCGCGGAAGATGAGCAGGCTCCCCAGGCCGACCCACAGGGGCGCGTAGTTGGCGAAGAGGGTAGCCGTCGCCGCCGAGGTCAGCAGGAGCGCCATGTTCCAGAGCACGAGGTCCAGCGCGAAGAAGATACCCGCGAGAACGGAGAGCGCGGCGGCTCGTCTCCCGATGGAAGCGGGACGCTGCCCAGCCCACCAAGGAACGAGGACGACGCCCGCGACGAGCACGCGGTAGAAGGCGGAGACCGGGCCGGGCACGCCCGCCCACTTGACGAAGATGCCCGCCATAGCGATGCAGACGACGCCAAAGGCGAGGGCAAGATAGGCTCGCAGAGGGTTGAAAGCGGGTTGGTCAGTGGAGATGGCCTGGGCCATGAGAAACTACCTTGAGACTATGGATGGCGAGTATGGACAGGAGCAGGGATTGTATCCGGAGCGGGCAACAGGGGCAACGAACCCCAATGAAAAGCCAAGGCTGTGGCAAAGTCGGAGAGCGGAAGGGAAGAGAGGGGGCAAGAAACGAGTTGCACGGGCCAGAGACCAGTATAGGCCAGTAACGGCCAGTACTGGCGAGCAAAAGAGGCCAGTATAGTGGCAAGTAGCTGCTTTGTGGCTGCAAAGCTACACCACAAGCCTGGTGAGTTTGGCACAGCCTTGATGAAAAGCGAGAACGCGTAAGCTGGAATAAGCAGCCATTCCCAACTTTATGTCAACAAAGGCTTACATTATCGCCCTTTGATGTAAGCTTTTGTAAGCCTTACTTCACATAACGCGACCCCGGCTCCTAAAGCCCTCTCTAGCTGTTCGCCCTCCCGCGCCCCGCGCTTATCCCTGAACCTTTGCTTCCTGATCCAACCCTTCCCGAAGGGAGCGCACGAACTGGCGCGCCTCATGCTCCGCCGTCGCGGGGTCCGCGACGCGCTTGACAAGGGCAGAGCCGACGATGACACCATCCGCCAGCGCGCCAACCGTGCGAGCCGCCTCCGGCGTGCCGATGCCGAAGCCGACAGCCAGGGGAATCTCGCCGCGCGTGTACTCGCGGACGCGCTGGATGAATGCGGGCAACTCGGCGGGGAGTTCGGCCCGCGCCCCCGTGACGCCCATCAGCGAGACAAGATAGATGAAGCCGCGCGCCCGCTCCGCCACGAGCCGCATGCGGCTCTCGTCGCTCGTCGGGGCGAGCAAATAGATATAGTCGAGGTCGCGCTGGCGCAGGGCCTCGTCCAGCGCGACCGCCTCTTCCGGCGGCAGGTCGGGCACGATGACACCATCTACCCCCGCCTCCTGCGCGGCGGCGGCGAAACGCTCCAGCCCCATCTGGTAGATAGGGTTGTAGTAGCCCATGAACGCGAAGGGCGTCTCGATGCCGCGCTCGCGGAGGAGGCGGACGGTCTCCAGGCAGAAGCGCAGGTTGACGCCGTTCGCCAGCGCCTGCTGCGTGGATGCCTGAACCGTCGCGCCATCGGCCAGGGGGTCGCTGAAGGGCACGCCCAACTCCAGCAGGTCGGCCCCGCTCTCGACGACAGCGGGGACCAGCGTCTGCGTCGAGTCTCTTTCAGGGTGGCCGATGGTCAGGTAGGGCATCAGCGCGGTGCGCCCTTCGGCACGGAGGCGCTGGAAGGTCTGCGGGATTCGGGACATAGCTCGTCGGCTCCGGTCTCAGGGTTCCTGCATGGTAGATTGCCGGGCAATGATGGGCAGGCTTAGTTGATGGTAGATGTAGCGCGCCTGATAGGTCGTCTCCTCATGCGGCGCGACGAGGCTCCACTGGCGCGTCGTAATGGGGTTGCTGGGGTGGTCCGAGGCATACCAGCCCTCGAAGGGCAACTGAAGCCCCCTGTACGGCACCTGTTGTGCGGCCGCCAGTGTGTGCGTGATGCCGACTATCGAGTCGAAGGTGAACGGCGTCTCCCTTGGGCTGCCGTTGAGCGTGACCGTCGTGCTTATCGGCCACGTCTCGACTGCCAGTTCGACCACCTCCGGGTGGAGGTCGCGCGTGATGGTCACCTCGTAGCCATCCTCGGCCCGCATAGTGAGGATGAAGCGATACCAGACGTTGGTACTCTCACGGAACGCACTCACGTCCACATCTAGCGTGTCGCTGACGGCGACGTGGCCCTCCGTCAGGGTGATAACCTCGCCATCGGCATGGAGTTCGACACTCCAGGTGTACGGTCTCTCCCGATCCAGACCATCCACGCCTCCGGTACGAACCGCCTGATACCGGATTGTCTCCCCGTTGCGGTAGAGCGCCCCGTCAGGCCGAGAGAGATTGTCCAGTACAATTTCCGGTAGCGCGGTCTCCCGATAGACTGTGATGGGCTGTTGCAGGACCGGAGACTGCGCGCCCCGAACGTCATAGACGGTCAGAGTCGGTGTGTACGTGCCACTCGTGGTGTAGGTATGAGTGATGGTAGCCGTTCTCGTCACGACGGGAGTCGAGCCATCGCCAAAGTCCCAGTGATAATCAAAGACCACATCGTTGGGGTCCGTGACATCTTCTGCTGAGAAGGTTACGGTTAATGGCTCCATTCCAGCCTCTACGTCCGCTTTTAACGTTGCAGCAGGAGGCTGATTGGGGGTGCCATTGTGATAGACCATTCGCACCTGACCCTGGTAGATGTTTGCCGTATACAGGTTCTCCTTGTGATATTTCATATCGGCAACGATTCCGTAGTTTGGCACGACTATCTCAATGGCCGTCGGATCGCCCGCATCCACATCTCCTACGGCAATGTACCGGGAATTCAGGTCCGTGAAGAAGAGCTTGTCGTGGTATTCCGGCGGAAAGGACTCGCCCTCGTAGAAAGCGAGCGCCGTGATGGCGGCTCCGAGTTCTGAATATGGATAATAGAGTGCAGGTTCCGTGAAGCCGGAGTCAGGGGATGGTGGGTCGCAAGGCGCGCCCGTGTTCCAGGGGCACGGTCCCTCCCGAACGGGCCAACCGTAATTGGCTCCGGGGGCGATGCGGTTCACCTCTTCCCACTCGGACCCACCCACATCGCCCAGATAGAGCATATCCTCGCTCGCGCGATGGGTCATTCGATAGGGGTTGCGAAAACCGAGGCTGTAGACTTCACCCCGCGCATCTTTGGTTCCCACGAATGGGTTGCTGGATGGAATGTCGTAGCCGGATGCGGTAGGACGAATGCGTATAACCTTGCCATGTAGATCCCCCACATCCTGCGCGGGCCAGTACAACCCGATCTCTCCAATAGCGAGATAGAGATAACCATCGTCAAAAACGAGTCCGCCACCGTTATGATGGTCTTGCCAGTCAACGTCGTCGAGCATGATGAGTTCACTGGCCGGATCCACTTTGCCCGTAGAAAGAGCAAGCGTGAAACGGGAGAGGCGCAATTTGGTCTCACCGCTCCAGTCGCGTGCCTCTTGCCCGGTGGCATACCAGACGTAGAAGTAGCCATTCTCTTCAAACGCCGGATCGAGGACCATTCCCGCGATGCCCGACTCTACATCCACATTCGTGCTAAGAACGATGGCGGGCGGCTCCTGCACGATTCCGTTGCGGGCGAGACGAATGGCGGACTGCCCGGCAGGCCCCTTGCCAGTCCCCTTCTCCGCAATCAGAAGCTCTCCTGATGGCAGGAATTCGATGTCAAGAGGCAGGGTCAATCCGGTGACAATCTCAACAGCTTGAAATTGACCTCCCAACGGGCTGGCCTGTGCGGGGCTGGAGAGGGCCACCAGCAATGCCCCGAAGAGAGAGAAAATCGCTATAGCGACTTTGAGATGAGTTCCGTAGTAGGCGGTGGCGTGCATCAAATCGTGTTCCTCGAATCGCGTGGTGAGGGCTAATTCAGCTCGGATTGTTGCGGTGAACACCTGACTCTGCAAATGAGCTTTGCCTGCGCCAGTGGGGTTTATGTCAACTAGGCCAACATATCCCTCGTTCTAATAGTGACTCTAATCGGTTTTGATGTACATAAATTATCCTTAGCCTCTGTAGACCTCCCCGGCAGTTACTCCATCCCGCATCCCGTTTGCCAGGCTACAGACTTCATCCTTCATCCTTTAATCCCGCCCATGTCGAAGGGATTGCACGAACCGGCGGGCCGCGCCTGTACTCGCGCACGCGCTGGATGAAAGCAGGCGGCTCGGCGGGGAGTTCGGCCCGCGCGCCTGTAATGAATGGACGCCCAACAGTGGGCAGGAAGAGCAGGCGGTGAGTGGTCACGGGCTGTTCCAGGGGAGCAGACTGCGCGCCCCGAATATCGGAGACGGTCAGGGTCGGCGTGTATGTGCCACTCGTGGTGTAGGTATGGGTGATAGTGGCCGTGCGGGTCACAACGGGAGTGGAGCCATCGCCAAAGTCCCAGTGATAATCAGAGACCACATCGTCGGGGTCCGTGACGGCTTCCACCGAGAGCGTCACGGTTCGCGGCTCCATTCCGGCGTGGATTTTGGCTTTCGGCGTCGCGGTGGGTGGATGATTGGGCGCACCCGCGTAGTAGAGCATCCTCACCCGGTTATTGTATATCTCTACCGTGTACAGGTTCTCCTTGTGGTACTTCATATCCGCGACAGTCCCGTAATTGGGCCTGATTATCTCGATGGCAGCGGGATCGTTGCCGTCTACATCCCCCACGCCGACTTGTAGGGATATGAGGTCGGCGAAGAACAGCTTGTCGTGATACTGCGGCGGGAACGATTCCCCCTCGTAGAAAGCGAGAGCCGAGATGGCACCTCCCTCCTCCTGGTGGGGGTAATAGAGCACTGGCTCCGTGAACCCCCACGATGGTTGGGAAGGAGCGCAGGGCATAATCGTGTTGATTGGGCACGGACCCTCGCGCGCGGGCCAGCCATAGTTTGCTCCGGCACCAAGGCGGTCCACCTCTTCCCAGTCGTCCTCGCCCACGTCGCCCAGGTACATCGCGTCCTCGCTGGCGCGATAGGTCATGCGATAGGGGTTGCGGAGGCCGAGGCTGTAGATTTCTCCGCGCGCGCCCTCGACCCCAACAAAGGGATTGTAAGATGGAATCTCGTAGCCGGATTCGGTGAGGCGAATTCGCAGCACTTTACCATGCAAGACGCTTAAATCCTGGGCGGGCTGGTACCCACCAATATCGCCGATGGCGAGGTAGAGGTAGCCATCGTCAAAGACCATCCCGCCGCCGTTGTGAAAATGCCGCCACGCCACATTGTCGAGTATGAAGAACTCGCTGTCGGGGTCTGCCGTCCCCGTCGCAAGGTCAAGTGTGAAGCGGGAGAGCCGCAACTTACTCTCGCCGCTCCACCCGCGCGCCTCCTGCCCGGTGGCATACCAGACGTAGAAGTAGCCATTCTCTTCAAACACCGGATCGAGGACCATTCCCGCGATGCCCGACTCCACAGCCCCGTTCGTGCTCAGAACGATGACGGGTGGCTCCTGTATGACGCCATTGCGGACGAGACGAATCGAGGAGTGCGCGTCAGGCCCTGTGCCGGTGCTCTTCTCGGCAATCAATATCTCGCCCGTTGGCAGGAACTCTATATCCAGCGGCAGGTGCAGCCCCGTGACAATGTTCACTGCCCGGAAATCACCACCAAGCGGACTCGCCTGTACGGGAGCAGAGAGGGCCAATCGTAACGCGCCGCAGAGAGCGAGAACCACTATGGCGACTTTGAGATGGGTTCCGTGATGGCGGGCGGCGTGCATAGAGTCGTTTTCTGAGTTCAAGCGCTCGTGTGATTCGGATAATTATGGCGAACATTCGTCCCTGCAAATGACCTTTTCCGATGCCAGCCTCAGCATTATGTCAACCAAAGCCAACATCTATCGCTCTCCAATGTTGGCATTTGTTGGCTTTGCTTCACATAAGGTGGTAAAGCAGAAAGGCACTCAGGATGCCGGAACTAGTAGCGGCGAAGCGCATCGCGGTGTGGAAGTTCCGCATGACCTCGCTCTCCTCGAAGCGCGCGGCCCACCGCAGCAGGCTCACCCCAACAGCCCCAAAGAAGAGGCCCAGCACGGCGGACCAGCCCCAGCCGAAACGCTGCCCCAGCCCCAGCACCATAATCGTGCCTCCAAGGGCCAGGATGACGAAGGCGACGCGTAGCGCCGTGCGCGGCCCGATGATGACGGGCAGCGTCCGGTCGCCACGCGCGCGGTCCTCGGCGGTCTGGTAAATCTGCGTCACCACGTATAGCCCCGTGACGATGAAGGCCGTCGTTACCATGCCGAGCAGCGCGGCGGGTTCGAGCAGCGATTCCAGCGCGGGCCGCACGACCAGCCAGCCCGCCGCGAAGCCAATCGCGCCCTGCCCGATGGCTACGGCGCTCAACGCGGCCCAGGGGTTCGCCTTCAGGCGAATGGCCGGATGCGAATAGGCCGCCATGAGCAGGAAGATAATCACCCAGACGAGCGTGAACGCCGGGTTAATCGCCAGCGCGAGCGGCAGGCCAAGCGCCTGAAAGCCTAGCGAGAACCAGAGCAGCCCGCGATCAACGGGCGGCGGGTTCGCCATACCCCCAATCGGCCCCTCGTCCTTGTCATAGTAGGAATTGAAAGCCGTGCCCCCACAGTACAGAAACAGGTGCAACGTCAGGTAGCCAATCCAGAACTTCGGGTCGCGCAGGGAGCCGCCCGCCAGAAGCACGCCCCACAGGTAGATGGGCGTCAGGAGCACGTTGAATTGGATACGCAGGTGGCGTATCCAGGGATGGTGGAGCATGTTAAGGCGGCATATTGATGGGTTGCAAGACTCGGATTACTATCTGAGCCTCAAACCTTTTCTATTCCACGCTGGATTCAACCTTTGTATTAGCTCGTCCTCAATCGCCTTCCGCTTCGGCGTCTCCAGAAACCACAACTCTATAAGAGTGTCTTCCTTAGCCGCTTCATAAACCAGTGTGTTCACTCGACAATTCGTTGGCTGCCCACCCTCATAGCAGTTTTTGGGCGAAATGTTTCCGTACCCAGTATTGTAACGAGAAGATAGGTTGACACATTCACCCACATAGCGAGGAGCACCATCTACAGTTAGTACATATACGCCCTCGTGCCGCAAATTATTAGGAATTCGGAATCCGCAAAATGGTCCCTCCCCATAGGCGTTGAGCGGCACAACATTTCTCTTTTCATATCGGGCCTGAGGCATGTACTGCTGAATTTCGCCCGCTGGATTACGGTCAGGTTCAATACTGCAAACACGAACAAAGCTATACCTGCCAAAATCCTTGGTTGCGTCACTCAACATTATACCTCCTCCACTTACGCATCCTCTACAATGGGTCAGAGCGTAACGCCAAGCGCATCGGCGACGGTCATCATATCCTTGTCGCCACGCCCGGACACATTGACGATGATGAGTTGGTCTTTGCCCATCTTCGGCGCGCGTTTCGCAACCTCGGCAATCGCGTGCGATGATTCCAGCGCGGGCAGGATGCCCTCCGTCCGCGCGAGGAGTTTCAGCCCCTCAAGTGCCTCGGCGTCGGTGGCGTAGGTGTACTCCGCGCGGCCCTGCTCACGCAGGTAGGCGTGTTCCGGCCCGACGGCGGCGTAGTCCAGCCCCGCCGAGATGGAGTGCGTGAGCGCAATCTGCCCGTCCTCGTCCTGCAAGACGTAGGTCTCCGTGCCCTGAAGCACGCCGAGACGACCTATCTTCTCGTCGCCGAAGCGCGCGGCGTGCCTGCCGCCCTCCACGCCCTCGCCGCCCGCCTCCACGCCGACCATCGCCACCCCCTCGTCGCCGACGAAGGGATAGAAGAGGCCGATGGCGTTGGAGCCGCCACCGACGCAGGCGATGAGCATGTCGGGCAGCCGCCCCTCCACTACCTGAATCTGCTCGCGCGCCTCCTTGCCGATGACCGACTGGAAGTCGCGCACCATCATCGGGAAGGGGTGCGGGCCGAGCGCCGAGCCGAGCAGGTAGTGCGTATCCCGGACGTTGGCGACCCAATCGCGCATCGCCTCGTTGATGGCATCCTTGAGCGTCTTCGAGCCGGAATCCACCGGGCAGACCTTCGCGCCCAGCAGCTTCATGCGGAAGACGTTGAGCGCCTGTCGGCGAATGTCCTCCGTGCCCATGTAGACGACACAGTCCAGCCCCAGCAGGGCACAGACTGTAGCCGTCGCCACGCCGTGCTGGCCCGCGCCCGTCTCGGCCACGACGCGCCGCTTGCCGAGCCGCTTCGTCAGCAGCGCCTGACCTAGCGCGTTGTTGATTTTGTGAGCGCCCGTGTGCGCGAGGTCTTCCCGCTTCAGGTAGATTTTCGCCCCGCCAAGCTCCGAAGTCAACTGCTTCGCAAAACTGAGCGGCGTGGGACGGCCCACGTAAGTCTTCAACAGGTGGTCCAGTTCAGCCTGAAAGTCAGGGTCGGCCTGAGCCTCGCGGTAGGCGACCTCGATCTCGCGGATGGCGGGCACCAGCGTTTCGGGAACGAACGCCCCCCCAAAGCGCCCAAAGCGCCCTCGCTCGTCAGGATACGTCGCGGTTGCAGCAGGCACGGTGCCAGAATTCATACTTTCATCCCTCATAAAGTGACGCCTCGACAGGACAGTGATTGCCCTGAGCAGTGCCCGCTCCGTTGCCGTGAAGTCGTTAGCGGTCGTCGGTCGTCGGTCGTCGGTCGTCCATCTATCGGTTCGCCAGCGCGTTCTGAATCAGCGCGGCGGTGGCTTGTAATTCCCTCGCGTCGGCATTTCGGTGGCGCGGCCCGCCACCGAAATAGCGGTCCCCCTGCCAGCGCGGGATGAGATGAAGGTGAACGTGCATCACCTCCTGCCCCGCTGCCTCGCCATTGTTCTGAAGCAGGTTGTACCCATCCGCCTGCATTCCTTCGAGTACGGCGGGAGCCAACTGCGCGGCCAGCTTCCCCAGGTGCGCGGCGGTTTCTTCGTTCAACTCGTGCCACTGCTCCGCGTGGGCGCGTGGGGCAATCAGCAGGTGGCCCTTTGCGGCCTGGTTGAGGTCGAGGAAGGTGACGCTGGTCTCGTCCTCGTGAACCCGCGTGGAGGGAATCTCCCCCCGGACAATCTTGCAGAAGATACAGTTCTCCCCGCTTCCTCCCGCCATCGCTCCCCCTCTAGCTCTCTATCGTCTCGGCGGCACCCCGCGCCTCTTGGATGAAGGCGCGCATCCGCTCGTGGTCCTTCACGCCCTTGCTCTTCTCGATGCCGCTCACCACGTCCACGCCCCAGGGCTTGATTACCCGCACCGCCTCGGCCACAGTCTCCGGCGCGAGGCCACCCGCCAGCAGCAGCTTGAAGCGCTGCGCGAGGAGCATGCCGACGGCGCGATCCGCCGACTGCCCCGTGCCGCCCATCTTCCAGGGGTGGTAGGCGTCGAGGAGAAAATCCGGCACCTCCGGGTCGCCGTTCAGCACGCGGTCATACGTCGCCACGATGGCCTCCGCGTCGCCGCGCGTCTGTGGGCGAATCGCCTTGAAGGCGCGGGGCTGCAACATCCGCACCTCGACGGGCGGCTCGCTGCCGTGAAGCTGCGCGAGGTCCAGGTCAGCCTGCTCCATAATCTCCCGCACGCGCTCCACGCTGTCATCCACGAAGACGCCGACCATCGTGGGTGCCGCCTCGCCATACTCCTCGCGCAGAGCCGCCACCATCTCGGCGGTGGCCTCCGGGCTGATGTCACGCGGGCTGGGCGAGTAGAAGATAAAGCCCAGCATATCCGCGCCCGCCTCGGTGGCCGCGCGGGCATCGTCCAGGTTGGTATTGCCGCAAATCTTGACCCGAATTTTCATCACACCTTCAGCTATCTAGTGTTGTCTACCATCTGCCGCCCCGCGCTGACCAACTCGCGGACGCGAGCACCCACGTCTTTGGCACGCACCAGCCGTTCCCCGACGAGCATCGCGTCCGCGCCCATCTCGGCAAGCTGGCGCACATCTTCGGGCGTGTTGATGCCACTCTCCGACACCAGAACCTTGTCGGCGGGGATGAACGGGCGCAGGCGGCCCGTCGTCTCGAAATGAACGTCGAAGTAGCGCAGGTCGCGGTTGTTCACGCCGATGACCGACGCGCCCGATTCCAGCGCGTGCTCCACCTCTGCCTCGTCGTGAACCTCCACCAGTGCCTGCATGCCCAACGCCTCGGCCTCGCGCCGCAAATCGCGCAGCGTGTTCCCCTTGAGCAGCGCCGCGATGAGCAGGATGGCATCGGCTCCGGCGGCGCGCGCCTCGATAATCTGGTACGGGTCGAAGATGAAATCCTTGCGGAGCACGGGCAGCTTCACTGCCTGCCGCACGGCGACCAAATCCTCGATTCGCCCCTGGAAGAACTTCGCGTCGGTGAGCACCGAGATGGCCCGCGCGCCGTTCGCCTCGTACTCCCGCGCCAGCGCCACCGCGTCGTAGCCGTTGCGGAGCACCCCTTTCGAGGGTGACGCCTTCTTGCACTCCGCGATGAGCGAGACGCCCGGCATCCGCAGCGCCGCCTCAAAGTCGCGTGGAGGTGGGGCGAGGAGCAGCGCCGCGCGAAGGTCCGCCTCCGCCCGCTCACGCTTGCGGCGCGGAAGCTCCTCGCGCTTGTAAAGCATTATTTTGTCGAGAACCGTCTTGGCTACCATGCTATTTCTCGATTTCTCCACCATCCCGGCGCTGCCGCAGGCGTTTTGCCCATCCATCCACCCACCACAGGCCGTTCAGCACCACCAGCGCCATCACTG
>DASVVH010000344.1:0-7803 GCA_036386615.1 Ardenticatenaceae bacterium | reverse complement strand
ACCTTGTTGAGGAAGACCACCATCGCGGGCACTTCCACCTGCCGCGCCAGCAAAACGTGCTCGCGGGTCTGCGGCATCGGCCCATCAGGAGCCGAGACCACCAGAATCGCGCCGTCCATCTGCGCCGCACCGGTAATCATGTTCTTGATGTAGTCGGCGTGGCCGGGGCAGTCGACGTGCGCGTAGTGGCGGTTGGCGGTCTCGTACTCGACGTGCGAGATGGCGATGGTGATACCGCGCGCGCGCTCTTCAGGCGCGTTATCAATCTGGTCGAAGGCGCTGAAGTCAGCCCAGCCCTTCTTGGAGAGCGTCTTGGTGATGGCCGCCGTGAGCGTCGTCTTGCCATGGTCAACGTGACCGATGGTCCCGATGTTCACGTGCGGCTTGTTGCGTACGAATTTCTCTTTCGCCATGGGAGAAGGTCTCCTATAAATGGTTTCGTGTGACTTGGTTTTGACAGATGCGGGATTCGGGATGCGAGATGCGGGATAACGTCGTCATCCCGTATCCTGCATCCCGCGTCTCGCTTACTTCCTCTTGCCTGCGATGACCTCGTCGGCCAGATTCTTCGGCAGCGGCTCGTAGCGCGCGAACTCCATCGAGAAGACGCCGCGACCACTGGTGTTGGAGCGAAGGTCGGTTGCGTAACCGAACATCTCGGACAGGGGGACGAAGGCGCGAACCGTCGTGCTGCCGTCGCCGCGAGGCTCCATCCCCTCGATTTGACCCCGGCGGCTGGACAGGTCGCCCACCGTCGAGCCAGTGAAATCGTCGGGTATCACCACCTCGACCCGCATCAGCGGCTCCATGATGACCGGGCCGGCCTTGGGCACCGCCTCCTTGAGCGCCAGCGAACCGGCAATCTTGAAGGCCATTTCCGAGGAGTCAACGTCGTGGTACGAACCGTCCACCACGCGGGCCTTCACGTCCACCATCGGATACCCGGCAATGATGCCGCCTTCCAACGCCTCCTTGATGCCCGCCTCGATGGCAGGAATGTACTCGCGGGGAATCGAGCCGCCGACGATGCCGTTCTCGAAGATGAACCCTGCGCCCAGCCCCGCCGGGCTGAACTCGACGGTGCAGTCGCCAAACTGGCCCTTACCACCCGTCTGCCGCTTGAAGAGGCCGCGTGCCCGCACCTCGCGGGTGATGGTCTCGCGGTAGGCCACCTGCGGGCGGCCAACGCGCGCGCTGACCTTGAACTCGCGCAGCAGGCGGTCCACCAGAACCTCCAGGTGCAACTCGCCCATGCCCGCGATTTCCGTCTGGCCCGAATCGTGGTTGGACTCAACGCGGAACGTCGGGTCTTCCTCTGCCAGGCGGCGCAGCCCCTCGCCCATCTTGTCCTGGTCTGCCTTCGAGTTCGGCTCGATGGCGACGCGAATCACAGGCTCCGGGAAGGTAATCCGCTCCAGCACGATTTCATCTTCGCCCATCGCGGAGAGCGTATCGCCCGTGAAGGTGTTCTTCGGGCCGAGGATGGCACCGATGTCGCCCGCGCGAATCTCGTCAATGTCCGCGCGGCTGTTCGCGTGCAGGCGCACCATGCGGCCAATCCGCTCGCGCTTGTCCTGCGTCGTATTCATCACCGTGTCGCCAGTTCGCAGCACGCCCGAATAGACGCGCACGAAGGCGAGGCGGCCAACGTAGGGGTCCACCGCGATTTTGAAGGCCAGCGCGGCAAGAGGCTCGTCCGTGCTCGGCGCGCGGGTGATTATCTCTTCCAGGTCGTCGGGGTTCGTGCCCCTGACCGGGGGAACGTCCATCGGCGAGGGCAGGTAGTCCACGATAGCATCCAGAAGCGGCTGCACGCCCTTGTTGCGGAGCGCCGAGCCAGTCATGACGGGCACCAGCTTCGTGGCGAGCGTCGCCCGGCGCAGGGCCGCGCGCAACTCCTCCGGCGAAATCTCCTCGCCCTCCAGGTACTTGAGGGTCAATTCCTCGTCAGTCTCCGCAATCCGCTCGATCATCGTCTCGCGGGCAGCGGCAACCTCCTCCTCCATGTCGGCGGGGATGGCCGAGCGCTCGCTCGTCGTGCCGAGGTCGTCCGTGTAGATGAGCGCGCCGTTCTCGATGAGGTCAATGATGCCCTTGAACTTGTCTTCCGAGCCAATCGGAAGCTGGATGCGAACCGGGTTGGCACCCAGGCGGTCAATAATCATCTGGACCGTGCGCTCGAAGTTCGCCCCCGTGCGGTCCATCTTATTCACGAAGCAGATGCGCGGCACCTCGTAGCGGTCCGCCTGACGCCACACCGTCTCCGACTGCGGCTCCACACCGGCCACCGCGTCAAAGACCACGACGCCACCGTCCAGCACGCGCAGCGAGCGCTGCACCTCTACCGTGAAGTCAATGTGGCCGGGCGTGTCAATCAGGTTGATCTGGTGCCCGTCCCACTCCGTCGTCGTCGCGGCAGCCGTAATCGTGATGCCGCGCTCGCGCTCCTGCTCCATCCAGTCCATCGTGGCGGCACCCTCGTGGACCTCGCCAATGCGGTGAACCTTATGGGTGTAGAACAGGATGCGCTCACTGGTCGTCGTCTTGCCCGCATCAATGTGGGCAATAATTCCAATGTTGCGAATCTTACTGAGGTCTGTAGCCATCAGAATAGTCCTTTTACCTTGCTATCAACTGCCACTCGGTAGCGGCGACACGGCAGAATGCTTGTCGCCGCCAACTCCTTACCAGCGGAAGTGGCTGTACGCCTTGTTGGCCTCGGCCATGCGGTGAGTATCTTCCTTCTTCTTCACCGCGTTGCCCGTATTGTTGTAGGCATCCATCAGCTCGTTGGCGAGCTTTTCCGACATCGAGCGGCCCTGGCGGGCGCGGGTCGCATTCACCAGCCAGCGCAGCGCGAGGCTCTGGCGGCGCTCGCCGCGAATCTCCATCGGCACCTGATAGGTGGAACCACCCACGCGGCGGGGGCGGACCTCCATCAGGGGCGTAATGTTGCGGACAGCCTGCTCGAAGATGGCGATTTGGGGCTGGCCGATGCGCTGCTCGGCAGCCTCCAGCGCACCGTAGAAGATGCTCTGCGCGATGCTCTTCTTCCCACCGATCATCAACTTATTAATGAAGCGACCGGCGAGTTCGCTCCCGTATCGCGGATCCGGCTCTACCTCTCGGCGTTGGGCTCGGGCACGTCGTGCCATAGTGAATCTCCTTTAACTCCTCCCACGCGGGAAAAATAAAACTCCCTCGACAGTGGCAAACCGTAGACACAGACTGGTTTGTGCCGGATGACCCTCGTCATCCGACCCCACCGCGAGGGAGCTTGCGCTCTGTCTGTCGGTGTGCGACGCACACCGTTAAGGGGTCTACGGTTCGTGCAAGTGTTGCAGCGGAACCCGAAGCTTATCGCTTCTTCTTAGCGGGCGCAGCGCCCTTCTTCTTGGTGCCGTACTTCGAGCGGCCACGCTTGCGGTCCTGCACACCGGCAGTGTCCAGCGCGCCGCGAACAATGTGATAGCGAACGCCGGGAAGATCCTTCACGCGGCCACCGCGCACCAGAACCACGTTGTGCTCCTGGAGGGAGTGACCCTCGCCGGGGATATAGGCCGTTATCTCAACACCATTCGTCAGGCGGACACGGGCAATCTTGCGAAGAGCCGAGTTCGGCTTCTTCGGCGTCGCGGTACGCACAACCGTGCAGACGCCGCGACGCTGGGGTGCGCCCTTGGAATTCTGGGTGGTGCGGCCCTTGATAGCATTGTAACTCACGCGGAACGCGGGGGCCTTGCTCTTCTTCTTGCTGGCCTGGCGACCCTTGCGAACCAACTGGTTGATGGTGGGCACTGGCGTTTCCCTTCTCGTGAAACCGATTTTCCACATAAACGGACGGTCGCATTTCCATCAGCGACCGCCCGCTGGAACTCAACAGAGTGGCGAGGGGTGTCTCCGGCCTGCAAAATTGGTGCGTCCGGGCCTCGCAAGGGAGATATAATAACACAGGGACCACCCCGTGTCAAACTCCGGTTCTCTCTATCAGGCAAACAAGGGCCGACACAGCGCCACAAGCCCTTCCCTCCACAAGCACGACAGGGTAATCACCCCGAACGCCTGATTGTAGCGTGGCTCCCCTCTTATGTCAACGTTCCTGCTCCGTCTCGCGTCACCCGGAAGGGCAGGCGCTCTGTACAGCTACCGCAATGGCGCTTCTCCCGCCGCCTGCGGCGCGTCACTCCCCATCTCGCGTATGCGCTGCTGTTCGTAGTTCATCCGAGTCATGGTTGGCATCCGATACAGGTTCCAGCTCTCGCTTGCCCTCCCTTGCGAATCGCAAAGCGCCTGAGTTGTTAGGCACTCTACGCCTTTCCATTGGGACTATCTCGTCATTGTAATTGCAGAGCTAATTTCACATAATGTAATGGTAGTCACAAAGATGGGACAACCAAAGCTGCTCCCCCAGCGGTAGAGGTAGATAATAGTGGCGCGGGAGTATTCGCTGGAATGCGAAACCGCACCGGCCTACAGGTCGGCTCACAAGGAGATACGAGTTGAATAAAATGTGGACAAAGCATACCACCAGCTTGGCTCACGCCGCTGGTCGCCTAAGCCTGGTGCTGGCCCTGGCTTTGGTACTCATCGGCGCGGGTGCTGCCGCTCAGGCAGCGCCATCAGGCGGATTCGCCCCTAGCCTGGGGACAGCGGAGAGTTTCGCCGTCTTGGGCGGCACCACCGTCACCAATAGCGGGCCGACCAGCATCACCGGAGATCTGGGGGTCTCGCCGGGGACCGCCATTACAGGCTTTCCCCCTGGCACCGTGATTGGGACGATCTTTGCTGGCGGCGATATTGCAGCCCAAGCGCAGGCGGATGCTAGCGAAGCCTATAACGCTCTTGTCGGTCTAACGTGTAATACAATTTTGACGGGCCAGGATTTGGGCGGACTCATACTCGCCCCAGGCGTCTACTGTTTCTCTTCAACGGCGCAGTTGACGGGGGAACTTACTCTTGACGGCCAGAACGATCCCAATGCGACCTGGGTGTTCCAGGTGGGGACCGGACTCAACAGTGCCTTGGGCGCGTCAGTCGAGGTAATCAATGCAGACAGCACCAGTGCCTGCAACGTCTTCTGGCAGGTTGGCAGTTCTGCGACCCTCGGCGAAGACAATACATTCGTAGGCAATATCCTGGCGCAGGTGAGCATCAGCTTGGGAAGCGACACCGACGTCTCCGGTCGAGCCTTGGCGCAAGCCGCCGTGACGCTGGAATCCAATACCATCACGGCCTGTGCCCTCCCCGCCGCCATCACCCTGGCGGGCTTCACTGCCCAGCCCCGTGACACTTCGATCCTCGTACAATGGGAGACCGCCTCCGAGCAGAACAACGCGGGTTTCCACCTCTACCGCAGCACGGATGCGGAAGGCCCGGGGACGCTGCTCAACGAGGCGCTCATCGCCGCGCAGGCACCGGGCAGTACCGAGGGGTTCAGCTATGAGTGGAGGGATGCGGCTGTACAGCCCGACACCACCTACTATTACTGGCTCGAAGCGGTAGACCTGAATGGCGACACCGAACGCTTTGGTCCGGTAAGCGCCACCGTCGAGGCACCAACAGCCGTGACGGTAAGCAGCGTCGGTGCGAGCACTACCCCCTTTATGGGCTGGCAATGGACAGCCTTGCGAATGGCCGCTCTGGGGGTCGTCCTCTGCTGGCGCTGGAAGCCCCAGGCGTAAGCTACTATCCGGGAATCCAACGAGGAGGAGGGCAAGCCCTCCTCCTCATTTTATGCTCTCTCGTTGCTGCTACTGTCCGGGTGCTTCCGCTGGAGCAGGCGGCGCGTCACCCCCCATCTTGCGCATACGCTGCTCCTCCTCGTAGTTCACACCCCGGCTCTCCGGCTGCCCATAACCTTCAGGATAGAGGTAAGTGCCCCGCTCCCCTTCTGGCTTTAGCTCCTCGACAAGAATGCGGTGCTCGTTGGCCCAGGCGTCCTGCCGGATGCCCGTCACCTCCCAGGAGACCTTCATGCCCGGTGTGCCGCCTGCAATGGTGAAACGGTTGTCTTCGACCTCCTGTGCGACGTAGAGGTTCGGCCCCGGCGCGCCAATGGCGGTAAGTTGATAGCGGAAGTCACGGTTGAGTGTCTGGAAGTAGGTAGGCATCTCCACCACCGCCTCACCATTAGCGCCCAGCACCACATTCCCGTTATAGACGCTCATCATGTCGGGCGAGTCGACGAAGGAGTGTGAGAGGTACTGGTTCTCCGGGTCAAGGGGGTGGTCAATGCGGGTTGTGCCAGCCGGTTGCCCAATGCTGCCTGATACTTCCAGATCCCCGCTCACATGCACCGGACCATTGAAGTAGCCCGCAAAGCTGGTTGCGCTATAGCCCTCGATGGCATTGCCCGCGTGGCTAACGCCATAGACGCCTGTGCTGGTTATACTGGAGCCATGGACACCTATGCCAATTGCGGACGTGCCACTGACGCCATAGCCGCTGCCGCTGCTTTCACCATAGACGCCAGTGGTTTTACTAGAGCCATGAACGCCCCAGCCACTGCTGCTATAGCCATAGACACCATAGCCACTGCCGCTAGAGCCAAAGACTCCCTCACCACTGCCGCTCGTGCCATAGACGCCCTTGCCGCCCCCCGCGTGCGAGCCCCACACGCCGTAGCCTTGGTGGGCCGTGTTGCTGTTGATGGCGCGCACCCCTGCCATATGCGTGCCGGGGTTGGTGGCCGTCGCAATCCCCAGGACGCCCGCGGCCCCGTTGCTCATAGAATTGGTGCGTCCCTCCACCCCCGCGCCCGCGCCACTGGTAGCCGTGTGGACGCCCCGGATGCCCGCGGCATCCGTACTCGTGGAGTTGGTGCGTCCCTCCACCCCCGCGCCCGTGCCCGTCGTGGCTGAGTGGATGCCCAGCACGCCCGGACTCGCCCCCGTGCTGTTCGTCTGCCCTTGCATACCTGTGTTCGTGTTGCTGTAGCCGTAGAACCCAATCCCCGTATTAGAGTTGCCGTACACTCCATAGCCGCTCCCCTGATGCGAGCCGTACACGCCGTAGCCTGTTGAGCCTGTGCCCAGCACACGCCCCCACACCGCCGCCGCGCCGCTGCCGGGGTTGTTCAAGCTGGCATAGAGCGAGTAGGCGTTTTTGGCGGTGGAGGTGCTATTGAGGGTCAGCCCTGGGGAGGTGGAGCCGGAGAGCACACAGCCCCACTGAATATCCGGTGGGCAGGCGGCAGGCGCGCGCTGTTGCTGCACCCGCTCGTGACTGGCTCCATCCGGCGCTTGCGCCGACGCCATCCTTCCGCCCAAGACCAGCAACGCAAAGAGCAGCACGGCCAGAAAGGTGGCGAGCTTGGTAGTCATGAGCGGTACTCCTACTGACGTGTACCCTCACAACGAAGCGGCAAGGGGTTTAGGAGTAGTATCCTACAGTCAGCGCATCCTTGTCAACGATTTGCTCCCCTCCGTTGCGGGCAGCATCGCCCGCGACGTGGCGCAGTGTGCTAGACTCTCTCAGCACGTCGCGCACTAAGTGTCTATGCGTAGAATCATAAAGTGGCTCTGTTACGCAGGTGTTGAAGGCGATAGCAAGCGAGCCACCTCCCCTTGTCATCCTGAACGAAGTGAATCTGCGAAGCGACCTTAAGGGGATCCACCCAGCAACATGCCTGTCGTAGGGCGTTAGCACGTTGCACCCTGCCTTCGTGCTTGGGCTAACCTGTATGCTAACCTTGTGTATCCGTACACGTAACTCCTAACAAATAGGGTGTTCACCCGATGCTGCGGGCTGGTAAACCTTGTATTCTCCTTGTGTGTTGGAAATGACAGCGCAATCTCACCCACA
>DASVVH010000343.1:0-7773 GCA_036386615.1 Ardenticatenaceae bacterium | reverse complement strand
GAAGTGGCAGATACCTGCTTGACAGTAGATTGCAACGGCTGTTGCTGCGCGACCCGCCCAGAAGGTGAGTTAGGAGCGAGCAAGACGACCAAATATGAGGCAAGACATAGCGGCGTAAATTAAGGTTTTACTGATTGTTGTGGTCGTTCAGTACGATATGTACGCCTTGCACTTTCAATCCGCCTCATTCCCCTTTGGGGTGCCTGCGCCGCTTTTACTGTTGAGCAAGTCAGCCCCCTTCAGCGGAAAACTGACCGTCGGAGCTTGCTTAGCCATCCCGTTCCTTGCTCTGCTGGCCTCCTGCCATCAAATAAGCTCCTTGCTCTGGCAACATCTACTGCCCCAGGACCAACCGAGCGCTTCGTCTCGTTGCTGTGATAGTAGTAATAGTAGTTATCAGCACTGCCGGAAGGAACATCATTAATAACAACCCCCAGGAGGTTTGCTTGTACACTTTGCAACTGCTCAGCGGCACGGCGCGCCGCCTCCAGCTTCGTCTTTTTGGCACGGAGCACCAAGATAACGCCCGTAGCGAGCGTTGAAAGTACGGAGGTGTCGGAAACTGCCAGGATTGGAGCACTGTCTACAATGACATAGTCTGCCTCCTGTTGAAGTGCGATTAGAACCTCACGCATCCGTTGAGATGCCAGGAGGCGGGAGGGATTGGGAGGCATCGGCCCACTTGTAAGAAGGCGAAGCTCATCGGTGTGGGTGGGTTGAAGATAGTGCGTGATAGGCAGGGTTTGATCCACGAGTGTGGTTGTGAGACCCTCTTTGCTGGAGGTTTCAAAAATTTTGTGTTGGGTAGGACGGTGGAGGTCCGCATCTATGAGGATCGTGCGGTGCCCAGCACTAGCCAGGGTTATTGCCAAATTCGAGGCAGTAAGTGACTTGCCATCGCCGGGGGCAGGACTGGTTACCACGATGCACTTCACTGGCTCATCTATCGCCAGGAAACGGAGGTTCATGTTAAGCATACGATAAGCCTCCGCATCCGCGGAATACGACTCTTTGCCAACGACGAGTACCCGCTTATCAGCCCTCCCAATCCTACCAATCATTGCCAGCACACTAGTACCTAATAGGTGGCCGATGTCACTATCTACCGGGACAGTGTCATCGAGATATTCATGCAGAAATGCTATTGCAAAGCCGAGGATAGCACCAGCAAGCCCGGCCAGTAGTGCCATCTTCAAGGGCTGAGGTGCAATTGGGACGCTTGGAAGCGGTGCCGGAACATCCACGATAACGGAATTCTGGCTCGTCGCTTCGGTAAGTCGCACCTGCTCGTAGCTTTGCAATAAAGAAGCTTGGGTAACACGGAGCTGAGATAAACGCTCCTCAAGTCGCGTAATACGCTCCTCCGTAGGGGGAGATGTATCACGCGCCGCATTTAACTCCTCCTGCGTAGAAGCTATATCCTGGCGTGTAATCTCTAACTGCGCTTCCAGATTTGCTTTGGAGCTGGCAAATCTAGCTGCCTGCTGACGCTCGTTCAGCCTGATAAAGACTTCTGGAATCGTGTTTGCAAGTGCCTGGGCAAGCTCTGGTCTCTCGTCATCCACACTCAAACGGATAAGTTGAGTGTCAGGGATTAATGCGATACGGATACTAGGTACATGAAGTATCTCCCTAGATAATCCTAACAGTTGGGCAGTCTCATCCAATACTAACTGATTTGTAATACGTTGCACATAGGTACGGGCCAGTCGCTCGCTGGCAATCAAATCGGTATACGCGTCACGCCCCGTGGCACCCCCCTCACTAATAAGGAGAATCGTGGTAGCGCGGTAAATATTTGGAGCACGGCTACTCCAAAGATAAGCCGAACCTCCTGCCACTATCATGCAGAGGATGACCAACCAAACCCATCTTCGCAACAGGCCGAGATAGAATCGGAGTTCCACTATGTTGTGTCCTCATTTACTGGCGATAGCGGCAATGGTACCACAGTGGCGTCGCTGTTCCCGAATTCTGGAGAGGAACTTGGAGTCCACGCAGCAGCCCACTTGTGCAGTAAAACAGCATCCCTCGGGCTTTAGCGGCTACCTGAAGTCTCAATCGTATTGCAGAGTGCGAATCCCGAACCACGATTACGAACGCTACAGGTTCCGTTGATATTCTAACATAACTAGCTGAGGCTGGCGATTAAGGGCAAGTAGCCGAGGTAGAGAATAGCGAGGATATCAACGCCTCTCCTCGGTAGCCCAGCGGTGGGGGCAGCAATTGAGGCGAGAGCCACCCAGAAGGGGAACCCCCAGCAGGCTACTTACTGAGCCGGACAGAGGTTTCTAAAGTTCATCAGGACTCACACAGGGAAACATCGGGTCTCGCCTTTAGCCATCAACGTCCGGCTCAGTAATTAAGGTCTAGCTACATACATGTCATCCTGAACGAAGTGAATCTGCGAAGCGACCTTAAGGGGATCCACCCAGCAACACGCCTATCGTAGAGCGTTAGCACGCTTCGACTTCCCTTCCTGACAGCGTGAACCCGTATGCCAACCTTGTCTATCCGTACAGTTACGCAGTTGGAACAAACTGGGACCGCGGCGGGTGCCCTTCGGGCGGTGCTCGCTCCGTTGCTCCCCATCGCTGACGCTGTAGAGCGATCCGTTTCAACTGATAGTGGCGGGCGGTTTTCAGGCATTGGTCATTACCTCGACCCTCAACTGCGTAACTCCTGTACCAATTGAACATAGAGATGGCACAAAATGGGTGGTCAGAGGGGACAAGAACTCCCCGGAGGGGAGTGGCGAAAGCGGTAGCCGAGGGTGGAGCGGAGCGCAACCCTTGGCGGCACCCCAACCAGTTTGCGCCACTTTTACGATGAATTGGTATAACGTCAAGGCTCATCTATGAAAAGTGTGCAGAAAGCGGAAAAGCTACTGGCGTGCTGTACGCCTATTTGGTGGGAAGAGTCGGCTTCGAGCCGACTTGAGCTATCAGCCTGGGGTATATGAGCGTTGACAAAATAATCGAGCAGAAGGCCGTTGAAGTGCGCTTTAGCGTACTTGAGCTTTGAGCCTGGGGTTTCAACCCCTGGTGTGCGCCGCGCCTGCACGGGATTACCCGATTAAATTCTCAATCATCATGAGCCCCAGGCGCGGGCGGTGCCACCACACTTTCTATACATGAGCCAACTCCCAAAACGATGCAACAGCCTACCTTTCTCACACAAACACGGTCCCGGTGGCAGTGGCGCAGGCTTCAAGCGCCGCTCGCCGTCTCCATCCCGGCGACGGTCATCGCGCTGTTGATGCTGCTGCCTCTGGGCTACCTCATCGTCCGCACGAGCGACCTGGGCGGTAGCGACGTGTGGCGCTATGTCACGCGCCCGCGCACCCTCACCGTTCTGGGGCAGACGCTGCTCCTCGCGGGGAGCACGACGCTGGTGACGACGCTCATCGGTGTGCCGCTCGCGTGGCTCACGACGCGCACCGACCTTCCGGGCAGGCGGGCGTGGCTGATTCTGAGCGTGCTGCCGCTCGTCATTCCCTCGTTCGTGGGGGGATACGTCATCGTGGCGGCGCTGGGGCCGCGCGGGATGTTGCAAGGGATGCTCGAAAGGCTCTTCGGTATCGAGCGGCTGCCTGAGATTTACGGCTTTCCGGGCGCACTCCTCGCGTTGAGCCTCTTTAGCTACCCCTACGTTCTCCTCTCGGTACGGGCGGCGCTGCGCGGGCTGGACCCCGCCTTGGAAGAGTCCGCGCGCAGCCTGGGCCACTCCCCCTCCGCGACCTTCTTCCGGCTGACGCTGCCCCTCCTGCGCCCCGCCATCGCGGCGGGCGCGCTGCTCGTGGCGCTCTACACCTTGAGCGACTTTGGCGCGGTCTCGCTGCTCCAGTTCGACTCGTTCACGCGCGCCATCTACGTTCAGTACACCTCGTCGCTGAACCGGAGCGGCGCGGCGGTGCTCTCGCTGATGCTGGTAGTGCTGACCTTCGCCATCCTGACGATTGAGGTGTGGACGCGGGGCCGCGCGCGCTACTACAGCGTAGGCAGTGGCTCCAAGCGGCGGCACCGGACGGTGGAGCTAGGCGTCTGGAAGCTTCCGGCGCTGCTCTTCTGCGGGGTGGTCGTGCTCCTCGGCGTGGGGATGCCGCTCGGCGTGCTCGTCTACTGGCTCGTTCGTGGGCTGCGGAGCGGCGAGACCCTGCGGACGCTCTGGGCCGCGACGGGCAACTCCCTCTACGCGAGTGGGCTTGCCGCCATCGTCGTCACGCTGGCGGCGCTGCCCATCGCCTTCTTCGTGGTGCGCTATCCGGGGCGGGGGAGCCGCGCCGTAGGCCGCGCGGCCTACGTTGGGTACGCGCTGCCCGGCGTGGTGGTGGCGCTGTCGCTGGTCTTCTTCGGCGCGCGCTACGTGCCCCTCTTCTATCAGACGATGGGAATGCTTCTCTTCGCCTACGTGGTGCGCTTTTTGCCGCAGGCACTCGGCGCGGTAGAGGCGGCGCTGCTACAGGTGAACCCCCGCGTCGAAGAGGCGGGGCGGGCGCTGGGCTATGGGCCGCTGGCGGTGCTCTTCCGCGTGACCTTCCCCATCGCGCGCGGCGGCATCGCCAGCGCGGCGGCGCTCGTCTTCCTGACGACGATGAAAGAGCTTCCCTCCACGCTCATTCTCAGCCCCATCGGCTTCGAGACGCTGGCGACCCGCATCTGGTCCGCCACCGCCGAGGGCTTCTTTGCCCGCGCCGCCGCGCCCGCGCTGGTGCTCGTCCTCTTCTCCGCCCTCTCCCTGCTGCCCGTCCTCGCCGCCACACGAGACGAGAGATAAATAATATCCTGCTTGTAAGACACCTGCGCCATAGGTGGCTTTATGTCAACTAGGACCTACCTGATAAGGTGGTCCAGGTAGGCTTTGGTAGGCCCTACTTCACATAAGTCGAAGAATTGGGATAGCTTTACCAGGCTGCTCCACTTAGCGGGGCGCGACGTGCCCCAGCCCCAGACGCTCCATCACTAGCTGCTGCTGCTGCCACATGCGGGCCTTCTCTTCGGGCGTCTCGTCGTCGTAACCGAGCAGGTGAAGGGTGCCGTGCGCGGCCAGCAGGTCCAGTTCATCCTGAACCTCGGTGCCCTCGGTGCGCTGCCGCTCCGCCTGCGGGTAGCATACGATGACATCCCCCAGGTAGCCCGCCATCTCCTCGTCTTCCGCCTCGTCCTCGTAGTTGAAAGCCAGTACGTCCGTCGTGCCCGGCTCGTCGCGGTACGCCTCGTGCAGCCGCGTCATCTCCTCGTCCCCAACTATGACAAGCGAGAGCGCGGGGTCTCCGGCCAGCCCCTCGGCCTCAAAGACGGCCCGCGCGGCGCGTTCGAGGCGCGCGGCGTCAACTCGCGGTTCGTACTGCGGCTCTATCTGGATGTGGATGCGACTCGGCTCGTCCATTGCCATTGGTGGTAGCGTCCTCTGGGAGCACGGGCGCGTCGCTCTGCGGCGAGGGCAGGGCCTGCGGTGCCTGCTGGCTTTCGGGGTAGGCGATGCGCGGGTGATAGATACCCTGCAAGATGCTGAGGAAGGCCCTGCGAATCGTCTCCAGGTCTCGCAGGGTCAGGTCGGACTCATCCAACTGCCCCTCGCCCAGCTTGGTCACAATCGTCTTGCGAATCAGTTGGTCAATCTCGGTGGCCCCGGCGGGCTTCATGGCGCGGGCCGTCGCCTCGACGGTATCGGCCAGCATCAGGATTGCCATCTCGCGGCTTTGCGGCTTGGGGCCAGGGTAGCGGAAGTGCGCCGCGTCTACGTTCTCCGCGCCCTCGCGCTCGATGGCCTTGTGGTGGAACCACGCGACGGTCGTGGTGCCGTGATGCTGCCGGATGAAGTCCACAATCTTGCGCGGCAGCTTGTGGCGCTGCGCCAACCGGACGCCTTCCGTGACGTGCTCCAGAATGAGTTCGGCGCTCTCATAGGGGTCATTCAAGGTATCGTGAGGATTGATGCCATCCACCTGATTCTCGATGAAGTAGTGAGGATTCTTAGTCTTGCCGATGTCGTGGTAGTAGGCACCGACGCGGACGAGCAGGGGGTCGGCCCCTACGGCCTCCGCTGCGCCTTCGGATAGATTGCCGACGATTATCGAGTGGTGATAGGTGCCGGGTGTCTTCAAGAGGAGTTCGCGGAAGAGAGGATGCGTCGGGCGGGCCAATTCCATTAGTTGCAGGAAGGTGGTGGTGCCCAGCAGGTTGCTCAGGACGTAGAAGCCCGCGAGGGCAAGGCTGGCGCTGACCGCGCCGTTCACGAGCGCAACGCCGCCCTTGGCCGCGATGTCCACCCACACAAGCGGCTCCGCGCGGAGGCCGAAAGCCAGCACCACGCCCAGATTCATCAGCCCTATCAGCACGCCCGTCCAGACGAAGACGCCGAGCCGTTCCACGCGCCACAGGGCCAGTGCCGCCATCACGCCGCCGACGAAGGTATACGTGACCATCTCTATGGAGTTGGTCACATAGCCAACAATCAGGGAGAGCGCCACCGTCACGATGACCGCCACGTCCACGCCGAGCAGCACGCCAAGCAGCATAGCGGCGGCGGAGGTGGGGAGCAGGTACGCGAGTAGGACGTGATTGGGCAGGATGACCCGCGCGCCCAGAGAGAGGACAACGAGGAGCACCACGAGCAGCGACATGGCGCGGGGGTTCGCCCAGTGCTCAGGGTGAGCGCGGCGGATGTAGAGCATCAGTCCGGGAATGAGCAGCAAGAGAAAGAGCGCCGTCGCCGCCTGCTCCAATGGTGAGCGGGCGGGCTGTTGCAGCCCCAGCACTTGCAGCGCCTCGACCTGCTCAGGCGTGACAATCTCGCCCTCGCGAATCACGATTTGTCCCGCCTCGTAAGTCACTTCGATTGGCGCAACCGCGTCCCGCGCGGCCTGCCGGGCCTGCTCGGTGCGCTCCGTATCCTGGAAGGTGTTGGGCGAGATGAGGCTGCCTGCCCACTCGTTCACCACCTCGGCCTGCGCTTCGGACAGGGCGATGCTCATCTGATTGGGCAGGTTGCGGAGCACGTCAGGCAGGCGCGACTCCCGAATCTCACCGCGCATCACGGAGTCCACGAGGCGCTGCGTCTCGGCCACGACGGGCTGCCACTCTTCTTCGGGCAGAGAGAGGATGGCGCGCGCAGTCTCGGTGTCGAAGGTTACGGGCTGGAGCGCGGTGAGATATTCGGCTTTCGTCTCCTCGCTGGCGTAGGGGTCGTTGCGAACCGCGTCCAGAAAAGCGGCCATCGCCTGCACGGTGCTCGTCTGCCGGATGGCCTGGGAGCGGTCAGGCGGCAGGTAGATACTCTCGATGCTCTCTACCGCCCGACTGCGCTCACGCTCGGTGCGAAGCTCGCTCTGATAGGTAATGCGCTCCGCCGCGCGGATGCTCTGGGGGCTGACGGCTCCGGCGGCGAGGCGGGGCTGCCGGGGCTGAATCTCGACGATGAGGACGGCGGCGAGAAGCCCCCACAGGAGCAGGGGCCAGACAGCATTGTAGAGGTGCTCAAAGAACTGGGCGGGGAGGCGCGAACGCAACGCCGGAGCGCGAATGGCCCTGTTCATCTTGCTTTTAAGCGCCGAGTTCTTCGCGGGTAATACGTTGAACGACTGAGCCATCGGCCTTGCCGCGCAGCTTGCCCATGAGTGGCCCCATCACGCGGCCAATCTCGGCAGTACCCTGAACGCCCACACGGGCAATCTCGGCGCGCACAATCTCTCGAATCTCGTCCTCACTCATCTGCTGGGGCAGGTAGCCATCAATAATCACGAGTTGGGCGCGTTCCGTCTCGGCCAGATCG
>DASVVH010000342.1:0-10025 GCA_036386615.1 Ardenticatenaceae bacterium | reverse complement strand
ACCCCGATAGCACCGGCCTGGAACGTGCCGACGATAGCCATCACCGCCCCGAACAGCATCTGCGGTCTCATCGAGGGAATCGTGATATAGATGATCTCCTGGAAACGGTTCTTGATACCATCTATCGAACCCGCCTCATAGAGTTCAGGGTTGACGTCGAGGATTCCCGCTAGCATCGCGAGGAATCCAACCCCCATACTGCTCCACATCGTGACGAAGATCATCATCGTCATGAGATAGTCGGGTGATTGCAGCCACGCAACCGGTTCCTGAATGAGGTTCAACTCCAGCAAGAAGTTGTTTAGATAGCCAGCCTGATCGCCGCTAAAGAGCGTCTTCCATACGACCGACATGGTGACGCCAGCGGTCATCGAGGGCGAATAGATAATGAGAGCCAAAATCGTGCGCGGAATTCTCGGTAGTTGGGCCAGCATCCAGGCCAGCATAAACGCCAGCACGTAGCCACCCGGCCCCACGATGACCGCGAACTTGATAGTGTTTGGCAGCACGTACCGCATGAAAATGTCATCTTGAGTCAGCAGAGTGATGTAATTTCGCAGACCAATGAACCTGGGCGTCTGGATTGTATCGAAGAAGGTGAAGGAAAGCGTGACCGCCAACAGAACGGGCACCACAATAAACGTCGTGAACAGCAGCACGTACATAGCCAGAAAAGCATACGCGCTGCCTTCTCTGTCAAGCCACCGCCGGAATCGAAAATAGAAAGGCGCGTCGGCGACCTCTTCCCCCGGTCTGATACGCGGGCGCGCCCTCTCCGCGGGAACCCCCGTCACAGAGCGCACGATGTGTGAAGACTCTCGCTGTGCCATGTTGTCAGCCTGCCTCATTCCATCCACCCTTCGATTGTTTCGATGGTCGGCACCTTAAACTCTCTGACGACCTCCCCATTCTGGAGATAGCCAAACTCCTCCATCTTGCGCGTGATTTCCCGGTTGATGGTGACGACGGCCATGTCAATCGCCACGCGGGGATTCACCCCATCAAACACAATCTTGTTCCAGGCATTGCTCAGCTCTCGCTCCTGCATGTAGCTTCCGGGGAGTCTCACCGGTTCCTGCAACCATTCCCATTGCTCCAGGATGACCTCTTTGTGCTCCTCAGGGATGGGCGAGGCAGCAAAGGCTTCCACGTTTGCGGAATTCCACAGGTATTCCATGCCATAATTCAGAATCAGTTGTTCCTGGAAATCTATCTGCGTCTCCGTAGACATCCACCACTTCATGAATGTCCACGCGTTATCCGGCTGCTCGGTATTGGCGAACATGATGCTGGCCTGCGCCGAGCCAGTGGCATAGCGGAGTTCGGTCCCATCTTCCAACACGGTGGCCGGATACAACGTTAGCCCCCATCGACCGTTGAGTTCCGGGGCCGCCGTCATCAGTTGGAGGTAGGTTGGATAGTTGGAAACGCCGATGGGTATGCTGCCATAGCGGAAGCTGTCGTAGAAGCTGGCCGTCTCGAGAGGCATGCCATAGATGGTAAAGCTCTCGGCCATGAACTGGACGGCTTCAATGGCTTCATCCGTGCCCAGTCCCGTGGCAAAGCCGTTGTTGGTATACAGCGGTGCCCCGTGATTGTAGAGGTAGGGGGCGGTGACGAGATAGCCTCTGTTGCCGCTGCTGCCGGAAAGGGGGGTGTTGTAATTCATGCCAAAGCGCTGTAGCTCCGGCAGGATCTCGATCACTTCGTCCCACGTCTCTGGAATCGGAATCCCCAGAGACTCCATGATGTCTCGCCTGTAGAATGTGACCCAGAAATCCTGCGTCTCCGGGATGGCGTAGACGGAATCGTTGATGACGTAACTCATCAGAGCGCCGGGCTGATAGATATTGATAAAGGAGTCAAAATCGTCGAACGAGCGTAGATCCGTCAGGGCGTTGCGGATTGCTAGTTCGTAAGGTTGGTTGGTGCTCACACCCAGCGCCACGTCCGGCGCTATTCCGGCGCTATTGGCGAGCACCAGCTTCGACTCATCGGGCATGATGGAGTACTTAACGTGGATGCCCGTCTCCGGGGTGAACGTTTCGTCAGTAATCAACTGCAATAGATCGACGTATTGGCGCGGGCGGTTTACCCAGACCTCTAGTTCCCCTGAGTCGGCTGCGAGTGACCGATAGGGATCGGGCCTGAAGGAGAGGAAGAAGCGTTTGGCACTCTCCACAAAAGAGGTGGTGGGGGAGACCTGGATAGGCGGAGGGGGAGAATCGGGGGAATGAATATAGACCTTGTCGAGCGCCAATGGTTGACTCTGTAGCGCCGGTAGTAGAGTCGCCAGGAGCTGTGCCGCCGAGCCAGACCCTTCAGAGAAACGATTCATCCGTGCTGGCATCTCGTCTGGGTCTTCAGCGAGCAACAGGATGTTGTCGATTGCCATCTGGTAGGTCAGGATTTCCTGTGACCCACCGCTCCCTTGAATCGCCCGCAAACCCTCCAGGTCTTCGCTCAGGTCGGCGGCGATGTTGAGCAACTGCTCCTCGATATCCGGGATGTAATCTGAAATCACCCACTCCTTGAACGGGTCCGTCTGGTTCCCGGTCAGCTTTTTGACATCCAGAGATAGCTCGTTGATGTCTAGCAGCACGCTCGTGATTTTCTCGATTGCCGGGCGGTAGGGAGCATCGGTGGCTTCGATTCCGAGGACGTTCACGCCTTCTTCCAGATAGATCTGGTATGGTTCGCCTTCTCGGCCCAGGGTGACGTTCGACCAATCAGCAGAATAGTTAAAAGGAACGACGTTCAACTCGTCAAACGGGACCCTGCCGTTGATGGTGATTCGGCGGAAAACGGTGAAGTTGTTCTTGACATTTTGCAGCGCGCGCAGGGAGATTACATACATGCCGTCTGCGGGCACGGTGAATTCGTAATAGACCGTGCTCCCACTGCGGCTCCATTTTTCTCCACCGAGGGTGTTGAGCAGCAGCCGGGAGGTGTGATAAGGAGTTACCGCCAGACTGCGGCTGTTCGCCGGACGGATGGCCGTGTTATTCTTGAAGGATGGATGCTCGGCTTCTATTTCAATCAGCACGTCCGACGCATCAGGGGCCTGGTTGGCTTGCAGGTAGTCGTCGTGGGTGGGATAAGGTGTAAATGGTTCGAGATAGATGCTCCCCAACAGGAGAGATTCCTCCGTCAGTTGAAACTCGAAGGTGTGTTCCCCTGGCGTCAGGTGAATCTGCAATGGGTAGCGCTGACTGAAACTGGCGTCCCGCATCGCTACGTTGGTCCAGCGCACTAGTGTCTCCTGGCGGATCAACGCCTCGTTGCCGTAACGGTCCAGCGGGAAGTCCTCACGGCTGTTCTGGTAAAAAACGGGGAAAATGATGCGCGGCGACTCTTCTGAAGGAAAAGCACCATCCACCAGCAGTTGTCCTTCGGGAGGCACGAGGAATGAATCGGGTGCGGCTACGTCGAAAGAAACAGTATAGGGGCCTTCTTCTTCAATGGGGACGGTAACGGTGAACGTCTCCCCCTCGCGCAGGTACACGGCTGGTTTGCCGTAGGGGCGGGCGCTTTCATGTTCCGTGAGCGGGATGCCGAAAGTGTCGGCCCGGATCTCGATGACGTTGGACTGATTCGCTTGCAGGGGCGGTCGCAGCATAGCTGTGGCACCGCGCACCGACCCTGCGGCGTGCGCGCCGGATGAGGCGGTGACCGTAGCCAGGATGATTGTCAGTCCTATCAGCTTCAGGAAGCTGGTCAATCGCAATGTCAAGCTGCACCTCTACTCTTGCCAGGGCTGTGCCAAAGTCGGGTAGGCGAAGGAGGAGGGAACGGGCCGCATGGGCCAGAGGCCAGTATAGGCCAGTAACGGCCAGTACTGGCGAACAAAAAAAGGCCAGTATAGCGATAACTATCTGCTATGTGTCTATTAGATATATTACAAGTCGCGCGACTTTGACATAGCCCTACCGTTCTAGCTGGGCCGACTTGCCTTTGGCTTCGCGCTCTGTGCGGTTACCTTTCTTCAAAGCGCTCTTCGGCTCCATCCGTATGGTACATACTCATCTGATAGATGTGGGGGTGATCCGTCGCGAGCATCGCTTTGTGCCACGCGTCACGGTCGGTGAGCTTTTTGTGAAGTACGTTGAAGAAGAAATTGACGACGAAGACGTGCATCGCGGTCCCGTCTGGGCCAATCCGGCAACCGAGATAGGCGTTGAGCGTTCCATTGCCGGTAAAGGCTCGGCCCATTGCCTCACTGCCACCCCCGCAAGCCGTTGAGATGACGGTGCATCCCGGCAGATTGACGAAGGGTTCGATGGCTTCGGCGGGCAAGTACTCCCCGCGCAACATGGAAGTATCAATGAAGTCCGCGTACCTGTCCAGCCAATACCCCTCCTCCGCAGTCCCATGCCCGGCAATCAGCAGGTAGCGAGGGGCTGTATCGCCCTGTCCCAACACCGTCAAGAAATCCGTCGGCGTGCCTATCCAGTGGATGGTGACCACACAGAGCAGTTCTTCAAGCAACGTCCGCAACGCATGCGCTTCGCGCGTACCATTCGGTAATGCGACGATGTTGACGGGCAGCAAGGGATGGTAGAATCGCGTGTCAATCGGCGCATACATTGCCCCGGTTCCTCCCGGTGCCGAACCCAACACTTGTTAGTTAGAGCGGTGGCCGTTGACCACGGCCACCGCTCTAAGGAACCTCTGCTTACTGGTTCATCTGCGTTTCCCAATCGGCTAGTATCCCGTTCGCGAACTCCTCCAACTGCGCGGAGTAGTCTTCGTACTTGAAGTCACCCGTATGGGCGTTCGAGAAGATATACCCGACGTTCGCGTCCTGTTCCTCGCCAATGGCGATACCCGGTCTCCCTTCCCAACGGGCATCAACGTAGCCGGGAGTTACTTTCGCCAGGGACTCGACCAGGCTGTTATCCAGGTTGTTCAAGGCCGCCTCGATACCCGGCACGTCAAAGACCCCCAGGTACATATCCAGGGAAGCGTCGTCTAACGAAACCGGCATCTTGGGAGCCGTACCCATCGCGCTGGCGAGTTCGACTTCCATGGCGTAGGCCTCCTTGGAGAAGGACATCCATTTGGCGAACTCATAGGCTTCCTGTGGGTTGGCGGCGGTGTTGGAGACCACGAGTACGTCGGCAACCAGGGCCTGATTGCCGCCGGGAATTCCGACGAAGTCCCATTCGAATTCCGCGTTCTGCACGTAGTCCGGGACCGCCCAGCCTCCATCCCAGCGCATGCCGACCTCTTCATTCAGGAATAGTTCCCAGGGTCCGGTTGATGTGAGGGTGCCGATTTGCTCCTCGGTCAAACCTTGCCAGGTGTAGGGCCGCATTTCGGCG
The DNA here is from genome assembly GCA_036386615.1 of Ardenticatenaceae bacterium. Classification (GTDB taxonomy): domain Bacteria; phylum Chloroflexota; class Anaerolineae; order Ardenticatenales; family Ardenticatenaceae; genus DASVVH01. Next base: position 4,701 of record DASVVH010000342.1, on the reverse strand, counting down.
GAAAAGGCGACGGCATCTTTGAACTCTGGCGAGTTGTAATTCATCTGCTCGCCGTCAAAGCTGAACCACTTCAAGTCCGGGTTCTGAGTGTTGGCGTACCACCCCATAATAGGCTCGAATTCATCCAGGCCCAGCACGCCCTGGTTCACGTCGTGCAATGAGGTGACGGCTTCTTCGAACTCTTCGACGGAAAAGCCGTATTCCGGCGCGTCGAGGTTGGCGGCCTCGTAGAGATCCTTATTGACGAAGTAGCCCATGACGAACTGGGCCGCCGGTAGACCGAGCACTCTATCCTCGTAGGTGACGGTGTCCTTCAGAACCTGGGGGACATCCGCCCAGTCGGGATCGTTTTCCACGAACTCCGTCAGGTCGGCAATCCAGTCGTTCTGAACGTACAGCGGCACGGCGTTAGCCATGAAGACGTCGGGTAGCTCACCTCTCGCGGCGTATGTCGTCAACACCGCCTCCCAACCGCCTTCGGCAGACATGTCTACGAATTCAACCGTCACATGAGGGTTGGCGTCAATGTACGCCTGGACCATCTGTCGTTGGAGGTTGTTTTCTTCCTCCGTTCCCAGGTTCCAGTTTGCGTAACGTATCGTAACAGCTTCACCTTCGGCAGCAGGCTCTTCGGCGGCAGGCTCTTCGGCGGCAGGCTCTTCAGCGGCAGGCTCCTCGGCGGCTGTGTCCTCCGTGACTGCCGTCGCCGGGGTGTCCACAGCGCCTCCCGGTTCTTCGGCTTCGCCGCCGCCACCACAGCCGCCAAGAGCGGCGACCAGCAGAGCCATGAGCAACAGGTAAATCAGCTTGCTAGGGATCTTCATATGCTATTCCTCCAGTTTGTTCGCTCACTCCGGTGACCTACGCTTCGTGGAACGCTTCCTGTCCGTCGCTGCTACTTGCCATCGGCAGGGCTACCACCTACTTCTCCGCCTTACCGAGGGCATCACCGCCTACTGCTGCCTACCACCTGAACGATTACGATCACTCTCGCGAAAAGGGTAGACGAGGGGTGCATATAATTCCACAGCCCAGTTTTCTCGTCTGAACGCGCCTAGCAATTGGCGTACCAGTACTCTGGTACTAAGCGTACCAGTACGCCCGTACCGATAGCCATTCTCAGCATTATCACGCTCCCTAGTTCCATCTGGCTCTTCATAACGCTGGCTTATCAACATGAAGTGATATATGATGTTTGGAGCAGCTCGGAGTCTCGATTGTATCAGGGAACGCCAGAGAAGACGATAGTAGACGCTAGACGGTCAAAGGTCGGTGAAAGGCACGGTCAAGCGTTTCATCGCGGGCCGCTCCTCTCAAGTCGGTTACTTGCATAGTCACAGATCCGCCCATCTCGCTTTCAGGCGCGGCGCGGGAGCCTGCGCCACCACGGAGTTTCCAATGAGTCCTTCCGATGTTCACCATCAGCTTCTGACCCTCGCCGATCAACTGCAAGCGCGAGCGCAGCCTATCCGTAGGTTGGATATCACCGCGCTTCGTGCCGCCGCAGATGGATTGCTGGACGCGCACGGGCGCGCCCTGCCCGAACTCCAGGAGGCCCTGCTCACCATCGAGGCAGCGTTGCGCCCCCGCTTCAGCGGCGGAGCCGCCGCCGCCTTCCAGGGCTGGGTCGCCGCTGTCGGGGGCCGGATGCGCGGCCCTATTGCGCTGCCAGAGGACGACACTCCTTTCTGGCAGCTCGACCCCAACCCGCTCGCCGGGTTCCGCTCCGCGGAGCGCCTGCCGGAGCAGGTCGATCTGCTCATCATCGGCGCTGGCCTCACGGGCGCTTCGGCTGCGTACCACGCTCTCGACCTCGTCGGGCAGGGCCAGCGGGTCGCCGTTGTGGAGATGGGGGAGCCGTGCAGCCAGGCGAGCGGGCGGAATGGCGGCAACTTCGAGCTAATCCCGGAGAACTTCTTCGGCCAGTACGAGGGGCTGGTGCGCGAACGCTACAAGTTCCTGAAAGCGGTCTACCCCAGACTCGACGAGGAGACGCTGCGAGTGCAGGCCGACCGCCAGGCCGCCCTTATCATCGGCTTCGGGACGCGGAATGGTGCCCGCTTCGACCGAATCGTCACCGAGGAAAAGCTTGACTGCGACTACTCGCCGCGCGGCTGGTTACGCATCGCCGAGAGCGCCGAGGAAGAACGCGCTCTCGGCGGGGAGGTGGAGCTCGTCGGGGATCCGAGCCGCCTCGTGACCTGGGACCGGGAGCGGATCGCGGCGGAGTTGGGCCTGCGCGCCTACTTCGGCGGGCGCAACGCGCCGAAGAGCGGGAACTACCACCCCCGCAAGTTCGTCATCGGGCTGCTGCGGGCCGCGCTCGAACGCGGCGTTGAGCTATACGCCCGGCTGCGCGTGGACGCCGTGGTGACCGGAGCGGGGCCGTCGCCCATCGTCTGCACCGCCGAGGGGGACATCGTTGCCCGGCGAGTCATCGTGGCGACCAACGCCTTCACGTCGCAGTTGTTCCCTGAGTTGGCGCAGATCGAGTGCTACCAGAGCCAAATCATGAACCTGGAGCACGTCACGGACAGCCTGAAGGGGATGACCGTGACCGAGAAGAAGGGCGACCTCTACTACAACTTTCCGGGGGAGCGACGGTACGTTGATGCCGAGGGGGTGACGCGGGGTATGCTCCACGTCGGCGGCGGGCTGGACCGACCCGCGCCGTTGCCCGAAGATCTTCAGCGCTCGGCCTCGGTCCTCGGACTGACGAAGGCAGGGATTGACCGCCGCTTCCCGGAGACGCGCGGCCAGCCACCCTCACGGGTCTGGACAGGGCCGATGGCCTTTACCCCCGACCGCCTGCCGGTGATGGGCTTCCTCCGGCGCGGGGGCGACCCACAGGCCCTCGTCATCGCCGCGGGCTTCAATGGCTACGGCGGCAGTTACTGCGTCGAGGCTGGGTATACCGCTGTCGAGATGATCCGGCGCGGGGCCGCACTGCCCGAGGTGCCCGAGGACGTCTTCTCTCCCCACCGCTTCCTGGTGGAGGGGCCGCTCTTTCCCGTGGGTGCGCCGTCTGAGCAAAGATTATGAACAAACCAACGCTAGCAGCGTGGCGACCCTCTACTTCGCTTCCATTCACTTCTTGCTTGGCTCATGTATAGAAAGTGTGGTGGCACCGCCCGCGCCAGGGGTTGAAACCCCAGGCTGAAAGCTCAAGTCGGCTCAAGCCGACTCCTCCCACCAGGTCGGCGTACAGCACACAGTAGCTTCTCCGCTGTCTGCACACTTTTCATAGATGAGCCTCTTGCTTAAGCGGCTGGCACATGCCTGAATTTTCAAACCGCCTCTGACCGCTACCAACCTGCATAGCGCCGCGCATAATCGTCGTAATATGGGAACAACTTGCCAGCGTGCTAATTGGCTAAGTCTCTATCCCTAAGATGGGAGTGAGTGGGAAAAGAGACGTACCCGATCAGCGCGCCGTCCCTCAGCGCGTGCTTTCCGTTGTGGTGGACCGGCCCACCCTCCGCCAACATCTCTGTGCGGATCGAGGCGATGGCTATTCTTCCGTCCAGCGATTCTTCGCCCAGGCGCGGCGTAACGAGAAACGCATCGCTCCTTCGCTCCTCTCCTCCTTCGTTACTCACTCTTTACAGATAGGCCATTGGTACTTTTCTACTTCAGTCGGCACATCGTTTGCTTTTATGGCCCTGGATAGAAAGCGAGAACCACAGATGGCTTTACGACAGGTAGCGAAGCAATCAACCGCAGACTCCGAGACGAGGCCGCTGGACTTGCGCTCGGCAGGCAAACGCATAGACGAGTTATACGACCGCGTTCGGGACCAGGAACTCACTATCGAGGAGCGCGAAGAGATTCTCGACGAGCTGGTCGAGCTTCATGGGCTTCTGGTAGATGACGACCCTGACACCAGCCAGAAGGCGGGTCACGCTTTCCTCTTCGCGCTACGTGACAACTCTGTGATTCTGGAGAAGGAGAAGGTTCGTGGCTTCATAGCCGAGTACGTGGACGACACGCTCTTTGAAAGCTGTGAGTGGCAATCGCCGGACGAAGTTGTGACGATTGCCGAGGCGTTGTACGGCCTGCACTACGAGGACGAGAACACCGCCGATCAGGTCACTAGCTACGTCCGCGACCTGATGCGTGCTTCGCTCCGCTACCTGGAAGAGAAAAAACGCTACGAAGCCATGTTCGAGTTGCTCCAGCGCATGCCGCTCCCGGAGACGATGCTGGACGCCGAACTGGTGCGGCTCCGTAACCGCCTGCACCTCTACGAGATGCGTCGCGTTGAGCGGAAGCGGCGGCTCCTATATGGCTACCTGATTTTGCAGGTACTGCTGGTCTTCTTCGTCTTTCCCCTGGTTTTCATCTACTTCGAGAATGGCATCATCCAGCAGGCAGTCGAGAATAGCACCGATGTAGACCTGCCCGAAGAGCCGATGCAGCTTCTCGGTTACATGGATGGGCTTTACTGGTCCATCATCACGTCGGCCTCCATTGGCTACGGCGATGTGGTTCCTGTGACTAGTGCAGGCAAAGTCCTTGCCAGTATTGCTGGTGTGATGGGCGTGCTGACCGTCGGCGTGATTGCCGGGCTGGTGCTGAACTGGGTGACGCCCAGACGCCTGACTGATTAATCGTCCGCCTCTCTCCCTTCTGGTCTCCGCTTTACTACTAAGCTGGCATGCTCGTTCCTCGTCGGCTGTTTCCGCGTGGCTGCAAACCCGG
>DASVVH010000341.1:0-6582 GCA_036386615.1 Ardenticatenaceae bacterium | reverse complement strand
GCTACAAGCTGAGGTAGCCCGTGCAGCGCTGATACCTTGAGCAGCCAGCCCTCTGTCACTCCTTAGCTGTACGGATAGACAAGGTTGGCATACAGATTGGCCCAAGCACGAAGGGGAGGGTGAAACGTGCTAACGCTCTACGCGAGGCATGTTGCTGGGTGGATCCTTCACTCCGTTCAGGATGACATGTATGTAGCTAGCTGGTATGTGACCTACTACTGCGTGCTATGCTGTGTGCTAACCTCGTGAAGCTGTACAGTTAGCCTCTCGCTTCAGTCACCTGTATTTGTGGCTCATCTTCGTCGTGAAGATGACTCGCTCAAAAAACTTCCCATACGATTCATCGTGGGAGTGCCAGACCGTTGCTTCCGGCTCGTAGGCGACCTCGAACCCCTGCTTGATTGCTCGTATGGCCCACTCGCGGTCCTCGCATCCGCTCATCTCCTCATCAAATGGAAGTTGGGACCAGCTATCTCTCCGGTAAGCGGTAGCCGTATTCCAGAAGAGCCATAAATCATTCGTGCGATGCGCGCGATGGAGATAGAAAGGCAAACTGAGCCAGTGGTTGTGCAGGGCTGTCCTGGGGTAGGGGATGAGCCGACTCGCTACGGCGGCGACTCTGGGGTTCTGAAAGTTCCGTAGAAGTTTCCGCATCCACTCGCGGTCAGTTGGGACGGCGTGCCCACTTAGCGCCACGACTATCTCTGCCCCGCTTGCCGCGAAGCCGATGTTGAGTGCCCGGCCATAGGAAAACCGCTCGCGGGCGATAGGAATAATCGTCGCTCCATGTTCCTCAGCGATTCGCAGCGTACCATCCGTTGAACCGGAATCAACGACAATCACCTCACGCGGTTCAAGCGTCTGAGAGTGTAGGGACTCCAAAACGAGGCCGAGCATTTTGGCCTCGTTCAGTGTCCTGATAACCACCGATATGGTAGTGCTTTGCACGCGCTCCTCATGGGGAATAGAAGCCGCGCCATTGGCGCGAACATTTCCTCGCGGCTTGCGTAGCGCCTCCAGCCACTGCGATGCCCGCTTTTCCCCTTGTAACTCAGCAGCCTTCCCATACTCTTTATAGGACACTGACCTGACCCTCTTTCGTAAGAAATGTAACCAGTCTCGAACTGCTCTTGAGTAGCAATTGTACAGCCGCAGGAACTCTACCCGCCTACTTTGAGTATGGCAATACTTTCGTCAGGCACCGTCCAGCGCCTGCTCCAAATCGCGGAGCAGGTCGTCAACGTGTTCCAGGCCGACGGAGATGCGGATGAGGGTATCGCTGATGCCCAGCATCTCGCGGCGCTCGCGCGGGACGCTGGCGTGCGTCATGATGGCAGGATGCTCGATGAGGCTCTCCACGCCGCCCAGACTCTCGGCCAGGGTGAAGAGTTGCACGGTGCTCAGGAAGCGCCGCGCGCTCTCGATGTCCCCCTTGATAAAGAAGGTAATCATCCCCCCGAAGCCGCGCTGTTGTTCCAGCGCGAGGTCGTGCTGCGGGTGTGAGGGCAGGCCGGGGTAGATGACGTGCTCCACCTTCGGGTGCCCCTCCAGGTAGCGGGCAATTTCCATCGCGCTCTGCTGGTGGCGGTCCATGCGGACGGCTAGCGTCTTGGTGCCGCGCAGCACGAGCCACGAGTCCATCGGGCCGGGCACCGCGCCCACCGCGTTTTGCAGGAACTTCAGGCGCTGGTGCAGCGCCTCGTCGTTGAGCACGAGCGCTCCGCCCACCACGTCCGAGTGGCCGTTGAGATATTTGGTGGTGGAGTGCATCACCACGTCCATACCCCAGTCAAGAGGGCGCTGGAAGTAGGGGCTGAGGAAGGTGTTGTCGCAGACGCTGACCGCCCCCGCCTCGCGGGCGACCTGCGCCACCATGCCGAGGTTGATGAGCTTCAGCAGGGGGTTGGAGGGCGTCTCTATCCAGACGACCCGCGTCTCCGGGCGAAGCGCCGCCCGCAGCCGCTCCTCCGCGCCCTCGCCCGACATATCCACATAGGTAAAGGTCAGCCCCAGCGGGGCCATCACACGGTCGAAGAGCCGTCCCGTGCCGCCGTAGAGGTCGTCGGAGGCGACGACGTGGTCGCCCTGCTTCAATGTCAGGAGCAGAGTGGTGATGGAGGCAAGGCCGGAGGCGAAGGCGAGGCCAAAGCGCCCCCCTTCGAGGGCGGCAAGGTTTCGTTCCAGGGTGTTGCGGGTGGGGTTGTCGGTGCGGCTGTACTCGTAGCCCTGGTGCTCGCCGGGAGCAGCTTGCGCGTAGGTGCTCGTCTGGAAAATCGGCGTCATGACCGCGCCAGTCGTCGGTTCGGGTTCCTGGCCGCCGTGAATGGCTGCCGTTTCGATGTGCCAGGATGAAGGGTTCAAGATGGACTCCTCTGTCGCGTCAGCGCTGTAGAATGGGGGATAGGTTGCTTACCCACGAATGGCGCAAAGCGTACACGACGGCAGGTAAATTCCCAAACGGGGCACCCGACTCAGGGCGACAAAAGCGGCGGTGAGGAACCCCTGCAACCGCCGCTTTTGTCTGGAATCTAAGGATTAGCCGCTCTTTTTGCGACCACCCTTGCCGCCGCTACCACTGTTGCTGCTCGCGGTAGAAGTGTCGGCACCGCTGTTGCCCCGGTTGCTGGTCGAGCCGCCCGACTTCTTCAGCACGGGCAGGCCGCGCGAGGTCTCGCTGACCTCGTAGCCTTCGGGAACCTCGTCTACCGTCCCCTCGCCCGGCGCGCCAGCGAAGAAGTAGAGCTTCGTGCCCGTGTTGCCACGCGCGTCACGCTGGTGGAGGTGGTAGGTTTTGCCTTTGGCGTTGGTGTATTGGAAGGCCATTTGAATCTCCTTTGATTGGGTCAGTAGCCAACGATTATGTATGGGCAGGACCGCCCGGCGGGCAAGCCCGCGTTTCAGAGTTGGACACTGCAAGAACTAAGCCAAAAGGCCGACGCGAAATTGGCCCTTCCACTGGTGCGCTCCTCGCACGAAACTTGCATAATGCAACAATCTTGACGAGTGCGGGTAGCAGAAGTATAGTTAGCCAGGGAAACTGTTAGCGGAACTGTTAGTAGGACTGATAGACAATGGCACAGAGTAACACCCTCGCCTTATCCAGGCTCCACACGGCGGGTAGTAACGGAGCGCTCAGGAGCGCGGTCTTCTGGTTAGCGTTGCCCGCAGTTGGGGAGCAACTGTTGAACACGGCTGTAGGTCTCACGGACCAATTCCTCGTGGGGCATCTCGACCCTGCGGTTGGGGTTGCCCTGGGGTATGACCGGGCGACAGCGATTGCCTCGGTGGGCCTCGCCAACATGGTGGTGTGGATTACCACCACTCTCTTCATGACGGTGGCTGTCGGCGCGACGGCTCTGGTGGCCCGGCGCATTGGCGCAGGTGACGAGGAGCGCGCCGAACTGGCGCTGCAACAGGCGCTCATTCTCTCCCTAGTCGTCGGCGTGGCCGGGATGCTCGTAGGGCTGCTGTTGCCCGGCTGGATTCTGCGCTCCCTGGGCGCGTCGCCGGAGGTGGTGAGCATTGGCGCTCAGTATCTACAGATTGTCGCGCTCTCCTTCGTCCCAACGGCCTTCATGTTCGCGGGCACGGCGGCGCTGCGCGGCGCGGGCGATACGCGCTCACCGCTCTATCTGATGCTGGTCGTCAACGTCATCAACGTGGTGCTGTCGTGGCTGCTCGTCAACGGCGAGTTTGGATTCGCGGGGATGGGCGTGAACGGGTCGGCCATTGGCAGCCTCGTCGGGCGCGCGGTGGGCGGCCTGCTCTTCCTGGCGCTGCTTCTGCGGGGCAGGGTGCGGCTGAAACTGCCGCGTCGCTGGCGGCTCGACCGCGATACCATCGAGAAGATTACGCGCATCGGCCTCCCGTCGGCGGGCGAGAACTTCATCTTTCAGAGTGCGATGATACTCGTGTCAACCCTGATTACGGGGCTGGGCACGGTGGCATACGCGGCGCATACCGTCGCCATCACCATCGAGTCGGTCTCATTTCTGCCCGGTTTCGGCTTCGCCATCGCCGCGAGCGCGATGGTGGGGCAGGCGCTGGGCGCGGAGAACCCAAAACTGGCGGAGCGCGCCTCGTGGGAGGCGCTGAAGCAGGGGGGAGCGATGATGACGATTATGGGCCTCGTCATGGCGCTGTGGCCCGCGACGATTATCTCCTGGGTCTCGCCGGAACCCGCTGTGGTCGAGCAGGCGATTGCGCCGCTGCGGCTGGCAGGGCTGGGGCAACCGCTACTGGCAGCCGCTTTCATCTTCGTGGGCGCGTTGCGCGGCGCTGGTGATACGACGTGGCCCCTCTGGATGCGGCTCGTCTCTACTTGGGCTGTGCGGATGCCGCTCGCCTTCGCGCTGCTGCACCTGACAGACTGGGGTCTCTTCGGCCTCTGGATTGCGATGTTCACCGACTTCGCCGTGCAGGGCATCCTCTCGTACTTCCGGTTCCAGGGCGGCAAGTGGAAGAGCATTAAGCTGTGACGGACGACGACCGACGACTGACGACCGCTAACGGATTACGGCATAACGCACCAACGGTAGGCGCTTTAGGCGAAGACGCGAAGGCGCAAGGACGCAAAGGGAATTTCTCAGAAGAACCGCGAGAGCCGTTATCCCATATCCCATATCTCACATCCCGTATCTTCTATCCATATCTAGAGCGATAACGAACAGATCATGGCAACTATGTCTATCGCGCGCCGCGCAGTGGGAACACTGACCTGCGGCAGCGACCTCCGAAAATCCGTCTTCTTGCTGGCACTCCCCGCCGTTGGGGAGCAACTGCTGAATACCGCCGTCGGCCTGACAGACAACTATCTGGTCGGGCACCTCGCGCCGGACGTGGCCGAGGCGATGGGCTATGGCCGCGCCACTGCGCTCGCCAGCGTCGGCCTGGGCAACATGGTGGCGTGGATTACCACGATTCTTTTCATGTCGGTCGCGGTAGGCTCCACAGCCGTCATCGCGCGGCGCGTCGGCGAGGGAGACCACGCGGGCGCGGAGCGGACGCTCCAACAGTCGCTGCTGCTCGTCTTCTTCACGGGCGCGCTGGCGACGGCTATCGGCGTCTTCCTGGGCGAACCCATCCTCCGGCTGCTGGGCGCGACACCGGAAGTAGCCGCTATCGGCGGCTCGTACCTCCGCATCATCGCCTATTCGTTCATTCCGGCGGCGATGATGTTCGCGGGCACTGCCTCGTTGCGCGGCGCGGGCGACATGCGCTCACCGCTCTATCTTATGGCGCTGGTCAATGTCGTGAACATCGCTATCTCGTGGCTGCTGGTCAACGGGATGCTGGGCTTCCCGGCGCTGGGCGTGGATGGCTCCGCTATCGGTACGGCGATTAGCCGGGTGGTGGGCGGCGTCGTCCTGCTGGCGCTGCTCGCCGCCGGACGGATGCGGTTGCGGTGGCGCTTCGATTGGCGACCTCAATGGGACGTGTTGAGACGCGTCCTGAAGGTGGGGCTGCCCTTCGCGGCGGACCAACTGGTCTTCAACACGGCTGCCGTGCTGGTCGTGCGGCTGATTACGGGGCTGGGCACTGCCTCCTATGCCGCGCACACGTTGACCATCAACATCGAGTCTATCTCCTTCCTGCCCGGCCTGGGCTTTGCAGCCGCCGCGACGACGCTCGTGGGGCAGGCGCTCGGCGCGAAGGACGAGGAGCGCGCCCGCCGCAGTGCTTTCGAGGCGCTGTTCCAGGGTGGCCTCATCATGACGGTGCTGGGCGCGGTGATGATTGCCATACCCGGCACGCTCCTGCACATCATGACGAGCGAGCCGACTGTCATTCGGGAGGCGATAACGCCACTCCGCATTGCGGGGCTGGGGCAGCCGCTGTTGGCGGTCTTCTTCATCCTGAACGGCGCGCTGCGCGGCGCGGGCGACACGAAGTTCACGATGTACGTGCGCTTCATCACGACGTGGGGGCTGCGCGGGCTGCTCTCGTTCTTCTTCGTCGGTTTCCTGGGCATGGGGCTGGAGGGCATCTGGATTGCGATGGCCTTTGACTGGATTGGACATGCCTTGCTCTCGCTGTGGCGGTGGAACAGCGGGTACTGGCGGACTATCCAGGTGTAGTAACAGGGCGAAGTTTCGCAAGAGTGAGACGAGAGGACGAGGGGAGACGGTGAAAGGTCTCTCCTCGTCCTTTTGATATGGGTAAAGACGAAGGACGGAGGACGAAAGACGGAGGAAACGACTGCGGCACGCATCGGTCTGGTGGGGCGGTTCGTCCATCCTGACGGGAGAAGCGGTTGGGTTCCTGAAGGGTATTTTGCGCGGGGTGGCTCCGTTGGCGTGGCGCAACGGGACTACTTGGCAGTGGAGTTGACGGTGGAGGAGGGTGAGGAGGTGGCGTTGGGGGAGTTGGGCAACGGCTGGTACTGGGTGACTAATGAGGCAGGGGAGCGAGGTTGGGTTCCCGCAGCGCACCTGGAGTTAATCGTTCATCAGTCCCCACTTACTGAGCCTACTGATTGAGGGTGAGCCTGCCATACAAGGTAACGAGTTTCAATATAGATGGTGATAGGCTATGCTATTAACATAAACCGATGCCCTGTAGGAGGCTAGCAATGAGGTATAG
>DASVVH010000340.1:0-8506 GCA_036386615.1 Ardenticatenaceae bacterium | reverse complement strand
GTCCGCTCCACACGCGGATCATTCAGCTCCGCAAAGTGCTCCAAGATGCTCGCTGTCGGATTCGGGCTCATGGCGGCTCTCCTTGTTCAACTTTGGGCCTCTATCCTATCGTCCCTTCAATTTTGATGCGATTGCCCTGCGGAGGACGGTGGACGGTGGACGGTGGACGGTAGACGAAGGACGGAGGACGGAGACGGCAAATGATAGGGATTGTCGCGTGAATCCTCGCATTTCCTCACATTGGAAGTGTTGGGAGAAGCGTGCTAGGCCTCTAATAGACGAAACAATTAGACCATGCACAGTAGCAAACCTAATCCTTAGCGTCCCAGTAGGGGCACGCCCGGCTGAAAGCCTCTAGCAGCGACTTCAGTCGCGTACCGCCAATGTCCAACCTTTATCTATCTTATCTATAAAAGGTGGGTGTTGCTGGGTGGATTCCTCACATACGTTCGGAATGACAGGGCTGGGACGCTGCGTCAGGCGTTGACGTGTCAGCTACGGCTGTGGTTCCTCGCGCTCCAGGAGGTAGATGATGAAGAGGAGGAGGCCGAGGGAGGCGAGGACGTAGGCGGTGAAGAACCATTGGCCGAGCACGCGCGCCCACGCTCCGGCGACGGGAAGACCGAAGATGAGCGGCAGGGCGACGAAGACGAAGCAGCCAATCCGCTCGGCCAGGCTCGGCGGCTCGTCTATGGGACGGCGCGGGCGTAAATCGGAGGGTGGGCGGTTGGGCATGGCGCTACTCGAAGTAGCGGGCCAGGGTGGGGTTGATGCGCTCCCAGATGGGAAGCAGCACCTGCGCGCCGCCGGACGTGGTGAAGTTTTGCGTGTCGTCCGGCCCGATGGCGGCGCGCTCGACGTTGGAGCGGACCAGAATCAAAGCCAACGCGGGCCACTCCGCCTGGGGAATGTCGGTCTGGATGGCGGAACGGGCGGCGGCGAAGATGGCGGGCGCGCGGAGCCAGGTGCGCGGATCGGCCAGTTTGTTGCGAATGGCGGCGATTACCTCCTGCTGGCGGCGGCCCCGGTCAAAGTCGCTGCTGCCGTGCCGGGTGCGGGCGTAGATGAGCGCTGTCGCGCCGCTCATCTGCTGCTCCCCCGCCGGAATGTCAATGGTGGTGTAGCCGTAATCTGGCGTGGGGTACTGGTCATCGTGGAGGGGTTCGGGCACGTCTATGGTGAGGCCACCCATCGCGTCAATGATGGAGACGAAGCCATCGAAGTTGAGTTTGAGGTAATAGTGGAGCGGGACGCCGAAGGTTTCGGCCACTGTCTGCTTCGCCAGTTCCGGCCCGCCGAAGAAGTGGGCGGTGTTCACGCGGTTCTCGCCAACGTCGGGGACTGTTACCCAGAGGTCGCGCGGGATGGACATGAGCGCGACTTCGCGGCGGTTGGGGTTGAAGCCCGTCAGAATCATGGTGTCGCTGCGGAACGGCCCCGGCTCGGTCTTGCGCTCGTCGGTGCCGAGCACGAGGACGGTGACGGGGCCGCGCTGCTCGATGGCCCGCCAGTAGAAGGTGCCGCCAATGAGGAGGCCAAGCGCCAGGAGGGCGAGCAGCCCCAGGAGCAGGCCGAGGCAGCCGAGGCACCCCCGGCCCCGCGCGCCGCGCCGCTCCGGCTTGACGGAGGGGTAGGGCGCGAGTGAAACGCCGTCCCGATAGACGCGCTCAGGCTCCCCGTCGTAGGCACGCGCCCGTTCACCGCCTGGTTCGGGTGTGTCTCGGCGGGCACGGGGAGCCTGCTCCTCGTCGCGGGCACGTTGGGCGCGTTCCCGCTCGCGCTGCTTTTTCCACTGCTCGTAGTCGCTACCCATTTAGTCTTCGTTGACCTCAGATGCCTGTGCCGAATTGGTCGAGAATCAGGCCCCAGAAGCGGCTCTCTCGCGAGGCCATTCGCAGGACGCGGGAACCGAGCCGCTCCAGAGAGTCGCCCGCGCGCAGCCGCGCGGCGATGGCTAGCCATTCGTCGGCAATCTCATCGAGCAGGGCGCGCGGCGCTTCCAGACCCTTGAAATAGGGTGTCGCCTCGTCCAGAAAGGCGGTATAGCTGCGGCGGTAGAGGCCGTCACTCTCCTCGATGAGCTGAGCGGCCCCTGCTACGCTGGACTCCCACCCGTCGGCGAGGGGCCAGAGAGAGAGGTCTTCGCCCCACTTCTCGATGGCGTCAAGGCCGTGCCAGTCCCCGGTGCAGACCATGACGCCGTAGCCGTTGCCCGCCAGCGCCGCCGCAATCGCCTCCTGCCGGGGAAGGTCCAGACGCTCGCGCAGGCGCGCCTCGAAGGTGCCGGGCAGGACGTGGAGTTGGTGCGGTGGCCTCTCTCCAAAGCGGCGGCTGTAGTAGAGGTTCAGCCCCTCACCCAGCCCGAAGGCTAGCGCGGGCGGAAGGTCGTAGAGGCGCGCGGCGGCCTCCACCTGGGGAGGGAAACGGAGGTTCATGTTTGCAGTATAGCCAGAGTGGGATATTCGGCGAAGCAGAGAGCGGTGGGCGTAGGGGTGTATGAATGATGTAACTGTACTGTTTTCACGAGGTTAACACACGGGTAGATCAAGTAAGGTCTAGCTACAGTCATGTCATCCTGAATGAAGTGAAGGATCCACCCAGCAACATGCCTGTCGTAGAGCGTTAGCACGTTGCGCCCTCGCTTCATCACCTGCATGAACCCGTACGCTAACCTTGTGTACTCGTACAGTTAGATACAAAAGGTAGCATGCCTTTCTTCGCGCTTTGTGGATTCTCAACTAAGATGTGAGGGGGAGTTTTCCCAAAATCCAGAATAGAGAGGTGGCGGCACCGCGCCCGGCGAGGGCTTTCAGCCCCGTTGGTGCTGGCTGTCACCTGAAGAGGAACTACTGTGGACCCTATCGCTTTTGAACTTGGGCCGCTGGTCTTCCGGTGGTACGGCCTTCTCATCGTGGGCGGCGCGCTGCTGGCCGCGTGGGTGGCGTCGCGGTACGCGAGGTGGCGCGGGCAGAACCCCGACCACGTTTGGGATGTGTTCGTGTGGGCGCTGCTGGGCGGCATACTGGGTGCGCGGCTCTACCACGTCCTGTCCAGCCCCGCCGGGGCGCAGACGGGGCCGCGCTACTACTTCGTCGAGCACCCGTTCACGACGCTCAACGTGTTCGGGACGGAGATTCCGTTCCCGTCGGCGCTGGCGCTCTGGGAGGGGGGTCTCGGCATCTACGGGGGCATCGCGGGAGGGGTGCTGGTGATATGGCTGTACACGCGCCGTCACCGGCTACACTTCCCGACGTGGCTCGACATCGGCGCGGTGGGCATCGTGACGGGGCAGACTATCGGGCGCTGGGGCAACTATTTCAACCAGGAGCTATACGGCGCGCCGACGACCCTGCCCTGGGGGATTGGGATTGACCTCGACCACAGGCTGGCGCAGTACGCGGAGTTGCCCGCCGACACGCGCTTCCACCCGACGTTTCTTTATGAGTCCCTGTGGAACCTGCTCTCGCTGGGGCTGCTGCTGTGGGTGAGCCGCCGCTTCCGCGAGAGGCTCTACCCCGGCGATATTTTCTCGCTCTACCTCTCATTGTATGGACTGGGGCGCTTCCTGGTCGAGTTCCAGCGGCCCGACGCCTGGCGCATCGCGGGGCTGCCGACGGCGCAGTGGATTGGACTGGCGCTCATCCTGCTGGGCGGCGCGCTCATCTGGCTGCGGCACCGCCGCCCGAACAGTGTGCCTTTCTCGCCACATCGAAGCGCGGCACGCGCGGCGCGCCGCCGGGAGGCGCGGGGCCGGGGCCGCGTGCAACTGTAAGCGGCGCTCATGTCTGAACGGGTTCTGCGCCACCTGACGCGCTTTCTGACGTTCCTCGGCGTGCTGCTCATGCTGGCGGGGGGCGTGATGTGGTGGCGGCAGGTGCGGCTGGAGGCTGACCTGCTGGGGCGCGAGGAGCGCGTGCTGCTCGCCGTCGCCGCAGAGGACGTGCCGTTCACGCTGCCGGAGTACGGGATAGACCGCGTGGTTGGCGCGCCACCTACTGCCGAGTCTTCCGTCATCAGCCCCACCGCGCTGGTCGCCTCTCCGGCGGTTTCGGCTGCGGTCCCAAGAGGCTTCACGGGGAGAGGACAGGTGCCCCCGTCAGAGCCTGACGGGGGGTTGGATTCCGGCGATGAACCGGAGCCTAAGCCCACGCCTGATGCCTTTCCCCCCGCGCAGGTATTACCCGGACGGCTGGTTATTCCTGCCATCAATCTGGAAACGAGTGTCGTGCAGATGGGGTGGGAGGTGAGGACTGACGCGAACGGCAACGAGTACAGCGAGTGGGTGGTGCCGGAAGCGGCGGCGGGGTGGCACCAGAATTCAGTGTTGCCGGGGCACGGCAGCAATATGGTTCTCAGTGGGCACCACAATGTGGCGGGCGAGGTCTTCCGCTATCTCGTCGACCTGGAACCGGGCGACGAGATTATCCTACAGGGCGAGGAGCGCAACTACCGCTACGTGGTGGAAGAGAAGTACATCGTCAAGGAGCGGGGCGAGCCGCTTGAGGTTCGCATGGAGAATAATCGCTTCATCGAGCCTACGCCCGATGAACGGCTGACGCTGGTTAGCTGCTATCCCTACGAGTCGAACACGCACCGCGTCATCGTCATCGCGCGGCCACGACTTGAGGAAGCGGCGAGTCGGGCTGAGGGTGCCACGCCTGCCGAGGATGCTACGCCGTAGGCTTTCTATGAACGAGTTGCAAGTACAGTATATCTCAGACGAGCAAGGCAACATTACGGGAGTCATCGTTCCTATCGAACAGTGGCGAGAGATTGCTTCGCAGTTGGAAACAAGCTACCTGCTCAAGAGTGAAACTATGAAGCAGCGGCTTCTAGAGACCAGGAGCCGTGAGATAGGGATTCCGTTCGAGGAAGCGCTTGAGAAGCTTGGAATTTGACCCAGCCGGGCATATCGTTCGTCCCTACCACTCTAATTACTTGTAGTCTACTCCAGCCAGCGCGGCCAGAAGTCGCTGAGGCTGATGCCGTTCTCCGCCGCTACCTCGTCAAAGGTGGCCTGCACCTCCGCCGTCGTGACCTCCTCGAAAGCGTACTCAGTGGTCAGCCGCCGTACTGCCTCGCGGAAGGGTGCATCGCCGAGGCGCTGTCTCAGGTCGTCAAAGAGGATGGCGCTGGCGTAGTAGGTCGGCCCCCGGTACGAAAGCCAATCGCTGTAGCCGAAGAGGGGGCGGTTGACGCCGACCGGGCGGCGTGCCAGTGCTCCGGCGTACTCGGACTCCCAGCGCTGGCGCTGCGCCAGCATCGCGTCCGCGCCACGCGCGCGGAGCAGATAGCGAAGTTGGGCGAAGGTTGCCAGCCCCTCGTCAATCCAGGGTTCCCGCGTGACATCGTTGCCCAGCAGGGCGTAGAACCACTGGTGCGCGACCTCGTGCGGCACCAGGAAGTCTATTCCGGCGCGGTCTGCCTGCGCCCGGCGCTGCCCGTCGAAGAGGACGAGGCCGGGATACTCGTAACCGCCGATGGGCACCTGCGCCTCCACCACGTCCAGTTGCGCGTAGGGCGGCGGGCCAAAGTCGGCGGTGAACGCCTCTATGGAGCGGGCCGCGACGACTGCCGCGTCGCCCACCGGAAAGGCTTCACTGTGGACGTAGGTAGCGGGCCAGTAGCGGAGTTGGACGCCCGCGACGGTGCTCTCGATGGGCTGCATTCCGGCGGGAAGGGCGACCAGCGCCACGTCTCGCGCCGGGCCGCTGGCGATGTGCGTCAGGCCGCTCTCGGTGGGAAGGGGCTGGCCCGTTGTGACGAGGGTCAGGTCGTCCGGCACCTCCAGAAAGAGGTCCCAGAAGGCGGTGGGGCTGCTCGCCGCGTCGCCTACGGCTGGTATCGCGGGCACGCGCCACCCCGCGCCGTCGCGCAGGGCCAGCAGGGGAAAGGGCGAGCCGAAGACAGAGATGCCATGCGCGCTCTGCTGGATGCCGTAACCCTGGAAGCTGCCGGTGGCGACTTCCGTCTCGAAATCCAGCATAATGTCGGCGCTTTCCCCCGGCTGTAGCGGTTCGGGTAGCAGGAGGCGCAGGGTGGTTCTTCCGCTCTCCTCCTGCCAGGGGACGGGCTGCCCGTTGACGCGCGGGTTGGTGGCGGCCATGCGGCTGCCCGTGTAAATCGTCCGCGCGTTTCCGTAGAGGCGTAACACCACGTCCGCAAGCGGCTCCTCGCTGTTGTTGGGCAGCGTAAGCTGCATCTGCCCGCGCAGGAGGGGCGGGTCCAGCGTGGCGGAGATGACGTAGCGCGGCATAGGGCCAAGGTCCGGCACGGGAAGGTCGGGGTGAAGGAGTTGCAGGTGGGCATCGAGAGGAGCACGTTCGGGTAACGCCGAGCCTGCCTCTGTTGGCGTTATGGATGGAGTTGCAGTTACTGGTGCTAGGGCTGTCGCGGTGGGAGGTTGCGATGTGGTAGTCGGCGGGCTTTCCGTCGGCGGCGATGTTGCCGAAGATGTTGAGGTGGCGGCAGGCTCGGCTTCCGGCGTGGACGTGGCGGTGAGTATGATTGGCGGGGCGACCGTTGGCGTTGGCAATACCATATTGGTGGAGGTTGTGGCCGAAACGAGAGGCTGGGTGGCAGTGGCGAGTTGGCTGGTTTCCGGTGCGGTTCCATTCTCCGCGCCAGTGTTGCAGGCAACCAGCAGGGGTAACAGGAGGGCGAGCAGGGCCGCCAGGAATCTGTGAGGCATTCCCTAACAGTAGCCACCTTCGCGGAACGCGGAAATCGGTACGGACTAATAGAGAATAGGAGTTACGAGTACTGCTTCACGAGGTTAACACACATGGGTACATCAAGTAAGGTCTAGCTACATCCATGTCATCCTGAACGAAGTGAAGGATCCACCCAGCAACACGCCTGGCGTAGAGCGTTAGCACGTTTCACCCTCCCTTCGTGCTTGGGCCAATCTGTATGCCGACCTTGTCTATCCGTACACGTAACTCCTAAGATATTCGGTGGGGCTGTGTCAAAGTCACAAGGCTTGGCATGTAACTAACAGCCACAAAGCAGCTACTTACCACTATACTGGCCGCTTATCGCTCGCCAGTACTGGCCGTTACTGGCCGATACTGGCCTCTGTGCCCTCCGCCCCCTTTCTCGCTCCCGCTCCTCCTTCGCCTACCCCGCTTTGACATAGCCCTGCCCTTCTCCGTCCTCTTATTTGCTTCAACTATCAAAATCCCTATAATCTGCTTATCGGGAGGGCCTGTTGGTTGGCCGCCCGATTTTATATGCACTCGCTTTCTGCTCCGGCACGCGCCGGGGCCTCGGTCCAGAGAAAGGATTAGTATGGACGAGTTTCGACGATACGAGTTGTGGGTCATCTTTCAACCTGAGTTGGAAGAGGACCAGTTGGAAGCGCGCCTCGACCGCGTTTCGGGCTATCTGACGGGCATTGGCGGCGACATTGTAGAGGTGGCCCGCAAGGGCAAGCGTCGCCTCGCCTACGCGATTGACCGCCACAATCAGGGCATTGACGTGATTTACCAGGCGAACCTGCCCGGCCCCCGGCTGGAAACGCTTGAGCGCCAACTGAACCTGAACGAGGATGTGATTCGCTACCTCCTCGTGCGGCGCGAAGACCTGGAAAAAGAGGCCCGCAAGGCGGGCGAGATGCCTGCCGCCGTCAGCGCGCCTTCGCTCCCGGGAGCGGACGAAACCCCTACCGAGGATACTTCCGGTGGTGAGGCTTCCGCTACGGACACTTCTGTTACCGAGACCCCGGTTGTAGAGACCGCTGCGGATGCGACGCCTGTCGGCACCGAAGCGCCTGAGGTGGAGACCTCGGCGGCGGGCACCGTTTCGCCTGTAGGCGAGGCTGATGAAACCGCGGTTGGACTTCCGGCGGACGACGCGGGCGCGACTGACGCGGGCGAGAGCGCGCCCCTGGCCGACGTTGCCGGGACGACGGAGGCGTAAGGAGACGATGGCTTTCGACCGTCGCATGATAGGCACCTGCACCGAGCACCAGCACTGCCTGTCGCTGATGCTGTATATCAATGAATAACCAGGGGTCTTCCTGACCTGATACGAGGGGCCTGCCGAGGCAGCCTGAGCCTGTTGCTCGGCCTGGGCAGGTCCTTTTTTGGTAAGGGTGGGCCGGGCCACTTAGATGGGCCGTCGCGTATAGTGCCCGGCAGCACCCACCTTGAAGGAGAAAGAGACGATAATGGCAAGACGAACTTCTGGCACGCCGGAGGAGCCGCGCTTCGTTTCCCGCAAACACATCTCGCGGGCGGAGCGTGAGGCGCGACGGCGGAAACAAATCATTCTGGGAACTGTCATCCTCTCGGCGGTCATCGCGCTGCTTCTGGCGGGTGGTGCGCTTTACAGCGCCCTGGTCGAACCAAATCAGAGGGTGGCCGTCGTCAGCGGGGAGCAGATTACGCGGCGCGACTATCAGAAGCGCGTCAACTACGAGCGCTTCCGCCTCTTCCAGACGGCGGAGGATAGCCGCGAGCAGGCCGAGGAACTGATGAGCGACCCCCAATCCGCGCAATTTGTC
>DASVVH010000339.1:0-6548 GCA_036386615.1 Ardenticatenaceae bacterium | reverse complement strand
GCCTATTTCCAGAGCCGTGTCGGCTACACCATGGCGCTGTTCAACCTCCTCGTGCAATGGCATGGGTTAGCGCCGGATGAAGACGGCTTTGTACGCCTTTCCATTGCTGAGTTTAGCCTCTGAAACTAGCACCAATGGTTACATAGGGTCAATGGCCTGGCTGACCGTTTTCGCGCTGCCCCACGTTCAAACGTGGTCACTCACCGAGTTGTTCGAGGGTGGCGCGCGCGTGGGGCGCGTGGCGGACAGAGAAGTAGGGGTTGATGGTGAAGGCTTCCTGAAGGTGGGTGCGGGCGGCCTCATCGTCGCCGAGAGCGCTAGCAATCATTCCGGCGTGGTAATGAAGAGAGGCGTCGCGGGTGCCGAGGCGCAGGGCCTCATCGCTGTGGGCGCGGGCCTCAGTGTATTCTTCATTCTGGTAAAGTGCCCAGGCGAAGGTGTCCGCCGCGTAGATGCTGGGGCGGCGCTCGTAGGCGTCGCGGGCGCGCCGGAGGGCCTGGGCGGGGTCAGCACCGTGATCGGCGTCAAAGAGGGCGAGTTCAAGGTCTACGTCCATGCCCGCGCTGGCGTTGAGTTGCTGCATGGCGCGCACGAGGTCGTACTGGCGCTCGGCTTCTTCCTGCCTCCCCGTGACCTCGTAGAGTTCGCCGAGGGCGATGACGTATTCAGGCATGGGCAGCCGCTCGGAGATGTAGCGGTAGGCGGCAATCGCCTCGCCATGCTCGCCGCGCGCGGCCTGCACGCGGGCTACACCACCCTGCGCGGGCAGGTAGTCAGGGTTGGCCTGTAGCGCGGCATCGTAGGTCGCCTCGGCCTGCTCCAAATCCCCCTTGTTGAAGTAGAGGTGGCCCAGTTGGACCTGGGTCCAGAGGGTGGCTTCGGTGGCTGGCACGCCCGCCTCTACGGCGCTCTGCATCGCCTCGATGGCGGCGTCGGTGTACCCATGCAACTCGCGGATGTAGGAGGCGCGGGTGAATGCGGGCAGGCCGGGGCGGATAGACAACATCTCGTCAAGGGCGGCAGTCGCCTCGTCGTAGCGGCCCAGTTCCACGTTGGCGTCTACGAGGATGCTGAGGAGGTCGGGGTTGTAGGGGTAGGCAGCGTGGCCTTCCTCAGCCAAGGCGAGGGCGGCCTGGAAGTCGTGCCGGGCGAGAAGCAGGACGCCCTGGCCGATGAGCGCGTAAAGGTGGCCGGGGTCGCGCTTTAGCGCCTCGTCAAAGGCAGTTTCGGCCTGGGCATAATAGGAGGGATCCGCCGTGACGCGGGCGCGCTCTAGGAGGGAGAGGCCGAGTTGGGCGTAGGCGTAGGTGTGTTCGGGGTTCTCGGCCAGCATGGCCTGCCAGCGCGCAATCGTCTCTTCGGAAGCGCTCTCCAACGGCGCGGGGGGTGGCTCGACTGCCGACGCTGGCGAAGAGATGACCCTATCCGCGACGAGGCGAAAGAGTACCGCGAGGACGAAGATAGCGACGGCGGCGAGCAGCACCCGTTCGGGGCGGCGCAGGGTGAGGCGTGGGGTGGAGGCGGATTGCATGGAAACTCCGATGCGAGATGTGAGATGTGAGATGTGGGATGTGAGATACGGGATACGGGATAACGGATATGAGAAATAAGAAATGAGATAATGGCTTACAGCTTTGCTAAAGAAATCCCTTTGCGTCTTTGCGCCCTCGTCTAAAGCGCCTACTGTTGGTGCGTTATGCCGTTGCCGTTCATCCGTTAGCGGTCGTCGGTCGTCGCCGTTGTGTCCCGCCGCCTTCGCAGACGGCGGGACACGGTGTTGGGAGCGTGAGGGTCTAAGACCCTCGTTGGATGTTGGTTAGTTGTGGCGGCGGCGGCGCAGCCACTCGAAGGCACCGACCAGACCGACGCTCGCGGCGAGGGCTGCTACCTGCAACCAGGGCGCGCTCCCCTGCGAGAGGGTCACGTTGCCGAAGGAGAGGCTCGTCGGGTCCGTCATGGGGTTCTCATGGATGTGCTCCTGACCGGATTGGGCAAGGCCCGCGTAGGGGAATTGCGCCATGAAGGGCACATCGTTCATGTCTACGTTGTCGTCCAACACTTCGATGAAGGCGGAGTTGAACTCGAAGTCCTCACGGCCATCGAGGACGTTGTAGGCCGCGCCCGCGACGGCGAGCAGTTCGATTTCGACCACATCATCCATCGGGCGGCGTCCGTTCGGGAAGCCACAGGCATTTCCGCCGAGCACGCCCAGGCGCGGGTGGCTCATGGTGTCCTGGTCGGGGTGGCAGAGGTCGCCACTGACGGCGGTGTTGATGCGAATCATCTCGGCAGGCGTGGCGGTAATCGCGTTAGGCTGTGCCGCGTCGCCGCCGAAGCGGTTGACGTTGAAGCCCGCGGGGAGTTCCACAGCGCCACCGGCGGTGGTGATGGTGAACGGACTGGCGAGGACCATGCCTTGCAGGAAGATGTCGAAGATGTCGCCGCGCCCGGTGCGAGGCGTGCCTGCCTGGTAGTCGGTCTCGCAATCGCCGCCACTATCGGGCAGCGGCACGCCGTAAAGGGCGCAGAGGAGGTTGCCAATTTCAGGGTCTTCGACGGCCTCTTGCAGGAGGCCCTGGAAGGGTGCCTGGTCGGATGTGTAAACACCGAGGTCCTGGTTCGGCTTCAGGGTGTTGAAGATGTCCTTCGCACCCATCGGGATGACAACCTCGTTCACGAGCGGCATGCCGAGGCGGGAGACCTGGACCGGCTCGGTCTCGCTGCCGGGTAGCGTCGGGAAGCCTTGACGCTCGGCGGTCGCCCAGACGCCGAGGACCGTCTCTTCGCCCTCAACGAGGCGGGAGATGGGGACTTCGACGACGAAGCTATGGACATTGAAGCCGGAGAGCGAGTCAACAGGGTCGTTGTTGCCCGTCTCGTAGCCAACGGGCGGCTCCTGGCCGCGCAGGGTCAGCAGGTCGAAGACCTGAAGGTCTACCCAGAAGGGATCGTCCGTCTGTCCGGCGTACACCACGACCTCATCGCCCGTGCGGGGGTCGTTGTAGGTGCGGATGGCCTCTTGCGCCAATGCGCCGTAGTTGGGCGTGGACTTGCTGCCGATGTTGACGGGCGCGGTCAGTTGGTTCGCCACGATGTCCATCGTGTGGTCGGCAGGGGCCGCGAGAGCGTTACCGTCCATGCCAGGCTGCGTGCCAGGCTCGAAGTACTCCGTGACCGTGATGTACTGCGGGCGGTTCCAGTCCGGGTCGTCCAGCGAGTCAATCGGCCCGGTGTTGTAGAGGAACGTGCCGAAGGGATTGCGAACGTCTACGCGGCTGGAGAGCGTGTAGGTGATGTCCGCCGTCGCGTCGCCGTCGTTGTCCACGAAGATGCGATAGAGGACGCTGGGGTCCCACTCCCAATAGTTCGGGCCGCCTTCCGGCCCCTCGAAGGGAATGTAGCTCGCCATCAGCGAGATGCGGTCGGTCACGCCATCGGGAATCCAGACGTAGGTGTCCGTGTTGTCCGCGAAGGGGTCCTTCGAGATGGCGGGTGCCTCGCGGTGACTTGAGGCGTTGGCGGCTCCCGACCCGGCGGCGATGACAATCGCTGCAACGAGCAGCAATGGTGTCAGGGCGACGCAGGCCAAAAGCATGATTCGACGATTTAACTTCATGGAGGGCTCCTTGTGATTGGAAAGATTGGTACAGATGGTTACGTCTGGCCGAGTTTCACGCGATAGAGGTCTCCTTTCAATAGGGCGCGGTGGTGGTGCAGGGCCGTTACTATTGCCCCTAGAATGGCCCGGCAAAGGCCACCGCGATTCCCTTCAATACTCCGGTTTGGGTGAGTGCTTGGAGCGTAATACCCACGCCCGCGAGGGCGATGAGCAGGGAGCTAGCTACGGGAATGACCTGGAATACGCGCCCACGAGTGGGGATGCGCTCGAAGAGCCGCCCGGCGTGAACCATCAGAATGCCGATGGCGGTGAGCACGCTCGCCAGCCCCAGGCTGAAGGCGACGATGAGCAGCAGCCCGAATCCTACGCGCTGGAGCGCCATCGCGCTCAAGAGGACGACGAGCGCGGACGGGCAGGGTAGCAGGCCGCCAGAGATGCCGAGGGCCAGCAGGCTCTTCCAGGTGACGGGTTCGCCATTCGCGCCGGGCGGCATGTGACTGTGTGTGTGCCCCCCGTGCGAGTGGACGTGCCCGTGATCGTGATGATGGTCATGCTCATGGTCATGCGAGTGGTCGTGAGCATGGTCATGGTCATGGTCATGGTCGTCATGATGATGGTGATGATGCGCCGCGTGTGGCTCGCGCAGGGAGCGGAGCCGCTGGTTGAAGAGCGACGCGCCGATGCTGACGACCAGCAGGCCGGATAAAACGCCGAGCCAGGGATAAAGCTGCTCCGGCAGGATGAAGCGAGAGAGAAAGAGTGTGACGAAGCCCAGCGCGAAGACCCCCGCCGTGTGCGTAATCGTCGTCGTGAGGCCCAGGAAGAGCGCGTGCTTGGCAGTGCCCTTTGAACCGACGAGGTAGGCCGCGACGATGGTCTTGCCGTGACCGGGCGAGAGTGCGTGCGCCGCGCCCCACCCGAATGCTGCCACGAGCACCAAAATCAGCGCCGTGCCGCCGACGGGCCGGGACGAGATGAGCGCGGCGAAAGGGTCTTCGGCGCGTGCCCCGGCGGGAGCGGCGGCTGTCGCGGCACTATTCGTTTGCGCGCTGGCCCCAGGCTCGAAGCGGAAGGTGGCCTGATTAACCGCAAGCGGGCTTTGCAGGAGGTCCTGCGGATAGTCGCGCAGTTCCTGCGTGATGTCCTCGCTGGGAACTGAGGATTCGAGAAGGGACGCGCCCGCTTCGGAGCGAACGATGATTTCCTGCCAGCCGAGGCGGTCCGCGTAGTTGTCGTCGCGGTAGTCCGCCTGCCACACTTCGGAGGCGGGCAGTGCCGCCGCGAAGCGCGCCGTGAGGTGGGTGGTTTGCAGGCCGCCCTGCCCATCAGGGAACTCCAGTGCTCGCTCCTGAAGGTCTAGGGGAAGTGCCGCGCCGTTGACGGTCAGGCGAAGATTCGGCTGGAGGATGGCGAGTTGAGCATCGAGGTACTGCTCCTTCTCGGCATCGCCTATAGTGCCGTCCCCATTCGTGTCAACCTCCGGCATCACCTGGAAGGTGGGAATCTCCGCCATGTCTACAACGTAGAAGAGTTCAACCTGCTCCGCGCCCACTTCGAGGCGGCTGTAGCGGTTGATGGAGAAATTGCCCAATGGGTGCGCCGACGCGAGGGCCGGAATCCCCAGAAGAAGAACGACCATCAGCAGGGGGAGAAGCAGCCTCAAGCGGCGTGACAGAATGCGCCGTCCTGTTGCGGGAGCACGCATAGCGGTTCCTTCCTCGAAGAGTGTGAAATGAGAGACGGGTCTGACGAGACGGTGTGGAGTAGAGCCTCACGCCCCTGTAACGTTATGACGGAGGAATCTACAGTTTGGATGTACGAGTTTTGAAGCGGCGTCCGGCGTGCGGATGTTGCCGGTTCGCCCGCGATGCTGCTATCTATCCAGTTCGCGGCTCGTGTGGGGGAGCACACAAATTTGCTGGGGGTGAATCTGTGTGGCAGACTTCAAGTTAACAGACGGAAGTGGCAATGGCTATGATTTAACTCACAACAGCCGGGTGCCAGACGCGGGGCTGCTCACGAGGGCGGCGCTTTGTTTTTGCTAGACTAAGAAATTGCGGCAGATAAAGCGGAGCGATAGCGATGACGGCGAGACAATGGTCGGTGATGGGCTTGCTGGCCCTCATCTGGGGGAGCAGCTTTCTCTTCATCAAGTGGGGCGTCACGGAGATGTCGCCCTTGATGGTGGTGGCCGGGCGGATGGCGATGGGGCTGGTCTTTCTCTTCGGGGCGCTGCTGGCGCGCGGGCAGCACCTGCCGCGCCGCGCCCTGTGGAAGCCGCTCTTCGTGGTGGCGATTTTCAACAACGTATTGCCCTGGCTCTGCCTGAGCTGGGGGGAGCAGTACATCTCAAGCGGGCTGGCCTCCATCCTGAACGCGACGACGCCGCTCTTCTCGATTATGCTGGCGAGCACCTGGGGCGACGAGCGCTTTTCAAAGATAAGGCTGGGAGGGCTGGCGGTGGGTTTCGCGGGGGTGGTCGTGCTGATTGGCGCGGACCTGCGGGACTTCTTCGCGGAGGATAACCGCGTGGCGCTGGGAGAGCTTGCTGTAATAATTGCTTCCATCTCTTACGCCATCGGCGCGGTCTTCGCGCGGCGGACGATGCGCGGAGAGTCCGCGCTGCAACTGGCGACGGGGCAGTTGCTCATCTCCTCCCTCATCGTCCTGCCCTTTGCGCTGCTGCCCTCGAACTGGCCCGACACGCTGCCCAGTACGAAGGCGCTGCTGGGGGTGGCTGCGCTCGGCTTCTTCGGCAGTGGCCTCGCCTATATCCTCTTCTACTCGCTCTTGGAGCAGGTCGGCGCGACGGGGACGGTGGTGGTGACGTACCTGCTGCCCGTCGTGGCGGTCTTCCTCGGATGGGCGGTGGAGGGCGAGTCTATCCTGTTGCGGACGATTGCGGGCATGGCGCTGATTCTGGCGGGCA
>DASVVH010000338.1:0-14856 GCA_036386615.1 Ardenticatenaceae bacterium | reverse complement strand
CAGGCTCTCGCCCAAGACTCCGCCAGAAGGCGCGGGCCTCCTCCTTCGCCGCCTCGCCGCTTTGCAGCGCGGGCAGCAACTCGATGACGGTGCTGTCCGCCAGGGGAGGTAAGGCAGCGTAGCCAACCACGCGCGTGGGATGATTGCAGTGCCCCGCTATCCCCGTCACGCTGCCGTTGAGCGCGTTGGTCAGTATGGTCAGGTCGGGGCCAAAGCGCTCGTCCAGGTTCAGCACCACGCTCACCCTCAGGTTCGGCTCCGCTACCGCCACTTCGAGCGCCAGGTCTATCTTCCCCAGCTCCTCCAGGGTGCGGAAAAACGGCGCGAAAGGGTCATTCGCCGCGCGATCCACCAGACAGGCCGTGACAGTGTGCCCCGCTTCCTCCACCAGAGCCACTAGCTCCAGCGCGAGCGGGCCGTCTCCAACGAGAAATAGATTCATAGTGTTCCGGGCCGCCCCTACACTCCCTCTTGTTCGCGGATTTGCTCCACGACGGCCTCGATGTACTCCGGCGGGCGGACACCGGAAACGAGGTACTTGTCCATAAAAACCTGCGCGGGCACCCCACTGATGCCGCTCATGTACGCCATCTCTTCCTCGGCCACCACCTCTTCCAGCGCCTCGCCCGCCTCCAACCTCTCGCGCAGGGCCGCGCCGTCAATGTTGAGCGATTCGGCCAGAGCCACCAGCACCTCGGCGTCACCGATGTCCTGGTCCTCCTCGAAGTAGGCGCGGTAGATAGCCGTGTTGAAGGCGTCGGCCTGCTCCGGCGCGAGGTGCTGCACAATCTTGTAAGCCCGGTGCGCCGGACGCGTGTTGACGCCGAAGCGGTGACTCTTCATCTCCACCCCGAACTCTCGGCCCATTGCCTGCACCCTGGGCCAACCCTCCTCTATCCGCTTTCGGTAGGCGGGGTCCATCGGAGGTCCACCCTGCGGGCGCAACTCGAAGGCCCGCCACTCCACTTCGAGCGGAATGTTCTGCTGTACCGAGTCCAGACTGGACTTCGCCATGTAGCAGAACGGTCAGACATAATCCGAGTAGACGGCCACCTTCATCGGCTTGCTATCGTTCATACTATTCCTCCTGTATAGATACGAGATATGGGATACGAGATACGGGATACGAGATAACGGCAAACGGATTTTCACCACAAAGACACAGAGAACACAACCAACGGTAGGCGCTTTAGGCGAGCACGGCCACAAAGGTTCATTTCGCTCTCTTGCTTTTGCCGTTCGCTATTAATCCCCTTGCGTCCTTGCGTCTTCGCCTAAAGCGCCTACTGTTGGTGCGTCTTTGCGTTATGCCGTTCATCCGTTAGCCGTCGTCAGTCGTCGGTCGTCGGTCGTCAGTCGTACTCGTACCATCCCCGTCCCGTCTTGCGGCCTAACATGCCGCTCTCCACCTGCTGCCGCTGCCGCCAACTGGGACGGAAGCGCGGGGCCTGGAAATACGCCTCGTAGACACTCCGCGACGCCGCGTAGTTGATGTCAATGCCGATGAGGTCTTGCAGCTCGAACGGCCCCATCCTGAAGCCACCCCCCTCCCGCGTGAGACGATCAATCGTGGCGACATCGGCCACTCCCTGCTCCAGCAGGCGCAGTGCCTCAAGATGAAAAGGGCGGGCCACGCGGTTCACTATGAAGCCGGGCACATCCTTCACGCGCACGGGCTTCTTCCCAAACGAGACGGCCAACGCCACCAGCGCATCCATCGTCTCAGGGGCCGTTGCCGCTCCCGCGATGACCTCCACGAGCGGCAGCAGGGGCGCGGGGTTGAAGAAGTGCATTCCCGCCACCCGTGAGGGGTCACCGAGGACTGTAGCGATTTCGGTAATGCTGAGGGTAGAGGTGTTCGAGGCCAGAATCGCCTCGCTCGAAACCACCTCCTCCACCTGCGTGAAGAGGCTCTTCTTGATGTCCAGCCGCTCCGGGGCCGCCTCGATGACGACCTGCACGCCCTCCATCGCCTCCAACTCCGTCGTCGGCGTGATGCGCGCGATGGCGGCTTCCGCCTCCTCTGCCGTCAGCTTCCCCTTCTCCGCCAGCCGACGCAGCAGAGCACCGAGGCGCTGCGCCGCGCCCTGAACGGCCTCCTCGAACACGTCGTACAGGACGACCTCGTAGCCGCTCTGCGCCGCCACCTGCGCGATGCCTGCCCCCATCGTGCCCGCGCCCAGCACGCCGACGCGGCGAATCTCAGCCGGGTTCATTTTCGCCCAGTGCTCCCGGCGACGCCTGCGGCGGCGTCCAGCCCTCCGCCTTCCACTGCTCCACGCGCGCGTCAATGTTGATGGGGTTGTGGCGGTCCATCATCGCCTTGACCCGCGCCGCCTCGTCATCCTCCACCTTCAGCGCCACGAGGGTCGCCCCGCGCCGCACCGCCTCCGCGTACAGCCGCGCGTACTCTTCGGGCACCTCGTGCTGCGTCAGCCCGCCAACCAGACCCCCCGCAGCCGCGCCCGCCGCCGCGCCGATAGCTCCCCCCACCACCGCGATACCCACCGCACCCGCCGCCAGCAGCGGCCCAACGCCAGGGATGGCGAGCGCAATCGTCGCCGCCTCCACCCCCGCCAGTGAGCCGAGGAAGGCCCCTACACCTGTACCTTGCTTTGCCTCTTCCTTCTTCACCTCGCCGCTCTGGGATTCCGCCTCCTCGCTCAACTCGCGCTGCATATCATCAGGCGCGATGACGCTAATTTCTTTAGACTCGTACCCCGACGCGATGAGCGCTTCCACCGCGCCGCGCGCGTCCACGAAGGCGTCGTACAGTGCTACTGCTGTCTTCATCCTCGCTCCTTGCCTGCCCCGGCAGCTTCATTCGTTGGCACTATCGCTGCAAGTTCCATACCCCGCCAGTAGACCGCTACTCCTCGAACTCGTCCTCGTCGGGCCACCAGTATTGCGGAGGCGCATCGCCCTTGCTATCCACCAGACGCGGGTAGCGTCCCCGCTCCGCCTTCGGGCGAATCTCCACCACCTCCACCTCGAACTCGTGCTGGTCGCCGTAGTCGAACAGATAGAGGAACTTGTGCCCCTTGACCAGCCCCAACTCGCCTATGACCACCTGCGTCGTCCAGGGTCCATCCTCCTCGTGAGGGGAGGAGACTCGGTAGAGGTCATCCCACGCCTCGCCATTCAGGAAGAACGAGTAGAGGTGGTCGTCATCCCAGCGAAACGCCTGTTGAATCGCCTGATGCAAGTGTTCGAGCGTCTGCCGTGAGCGCAACTCTATCGTGCGATTCGTGCGCTTGTCCCACATCAGCTTGACCTTGAAAGCGTAGACGCCATCCGGGTTATCCAGAGGCACCGTCTCGCCCGCCTCGCGCATCAGCAGCCGTGCCTGATAGCGCGGGAGAAACGCGGCATCGGTCAGGGCGATGTTGGTCACTTCCGCCAGCACCTCCTGCGGTACGGGAAGAAGCGGCACTTCGACCTCCTCTTCCTCGCCCCAATCCTCCTCTTCGTCCCAATCTTCGTCCCCGTCGTCCCACTCGCCCTCTTCCCACAGGGCGGGGGGTCCAGACTCAAGCTCCCCTTCCGAGAAGAGCGCCTGCAATGCCTCCGGGCTGAGTTGCTGCAACTTCTGCCCCAGCGTCTCCAACAGGGCTGCAAGGCGTTCGGGGTCAGGCGGGGCGGGTTCAACCGGCATCCCGTCGTACTGCCTGATTTGCTCTGCAAGGGAGTTCATCAACTCCGCGAGGGGCGGCGGTGCCCCGGCAATCGCGGCCTGGAGTTCCTCCGGGCTGAGGGAGAACATCTGCTGCGCCAACAGGTCCAGCATGTTGAAAATCACAAGAAGCTCAACATCCATTGGGTCAAGGGATGGCATCCCCCGCAGGAATGGTGGCCCCATCTGCTCGATGGCAGCCTTGCGCCCCTCAAAACCATAGGTCCAGCCCAGGTAATAGAGTGCCAGCGTCCGCACCTGCGCGTCGGCATGGCGCGCCGCCTGAAGCAGCGCCTCCACTGCCTCCGGGGTCTTGCCTCCGATACTCATGCGGGCGAGCGCGGCCAGCGCTATCCTCTGGCGACGGGCGCGAAAGGTGTCACGCGAGCGCTTCAGGTCCAGCAGGCTCAACCAGAAGGGAATCATCTCAGGGTCTTCCCGCTCTGCGATGAGATTGAGCAGCGATTCCTGAACGTAGGAGTTACCTGTGCCTCCCGCCTCTATGACGCGCGGGTACAGTTCCTGAACGCGCGGTAAATCCTCGTCTGCCAGTCCCCAGGAAAACCCGTAGAACTTCACCGAGTCCATGTTCCGCTTCGGCTTCGGGGGCGGGTTGTCCAGGTAGGCTTCCAGTCGGTCGAGCGCCAGATTCACCTCGACCTCGCGCGTGGCCCGCTGATCCGCTGTCGGCTCGTGCGTGTGCCACAACAACCACTCCTCCAGTGGCTCCCTATCCCTCATGCTGCCCCTCCTCTCCGCGTTCTCCTCACTTCAGCGCGGCGATGGTCTCGCGGATGCGCTGCTCTAGCGCTGCCTCGTCCGCCTTGAGCGTCCCGCGCTCCGCCTCCAGTTTGGCGAGCGCGTCCTCCGACTCGTTGAGTTGCCGCACGTAGCGGGCACGCAGCGCCCCTTCGTCGCCCGTATCCTTGAGGCCGCTCATGTTCTTGCGCGCCTGCTCCTGCGCCGCCGTCAGCCGCGCGCGCTCCTGCTCGATTTCCGCGACGCGCCGTTGCAGGCGCTGGCGCTCGGCGTACAGCCCCAGCAGGCCGCGCAACTCGTTGGCGAGCGCCTCGTCCAGCCAACGATTGCGGAGATAGTGGCGCAGGTTCTCTTCAGTCAGGCTGGAAAGCTGCTCCTGGCGGCGGTCCTGGCGGCGCTCCCGCACCGTGAAGGCCGTCTGC
This sequence comes from Ardenticatenaceae bacterium, assembly GCA_036386615.1. Classification (GTDB taxonomy): domain Bacteria; phylum Chloroflexota; class Anaerolineae; order Ardenticatenales; family Ardenticatenaceae; genus DASVVH01. The sequence continues at coordinate 10,002 of DASVVH010000338.1, read as the reverse complement.
CCCTCCGGCCCGACGGGCACCTCCACCTTCCAGCGATAGTGATTCTCCGTAGTCTCTTCCGGCTCTGCCATCCCCAACGGCTGAAAACTCGTGTTGCGCGGGTGCTCCACCAGCAGCGTCACCGCCTCCGGGTTCGTGTTCGAGACCTCGTAGACCGTCTGGACCGTCGTGTACTCGTGGAAGATGAGCGCGCTCCGTTCCAGCGTAATCGCGTGAGTCTCGCGGCTGGTCGTCCGCTCCTCGCGCACGCTCACGCCCAGGTCCACCGCGATGGCGAGCAGCACTTCCGCGTTCGGGCGGCTGAAGGGAAAAATCGCCTCGCCACTGTAAGCATCGTCCTCGACAACCGTAATCGGCCCGCGTTCCAGCGTTAGCTCCGTCTCGTTGCGGAAGCGCAGCACGGCGGTGGGGTGGCGGCGCATCTTCTGCCCGTTGTAGATGTGCTCCTTGCGGTACGGAACCTCCGTTGCCAAAATCGGCACCATCGCCGCCTCGCCGCGCTGCACCGTGACCGGGTGTTGCAGGCGATACTCGAAGAGGTCGCCCTGCGCCTCGCCCTGCGCCGCCACCATCGTGCTGGCACTCAGCGCCTCCCGCCCGCCGCCGAAGTCCATCGCCTCCGCCTCGTCCATCTCCTGCATTGGTGCCGCCATTGGTGCCGCCATTGCGGCAGTCCGCATCATCGCCCTCGGAGCCATCGCCTCCTGCGTCATCCGCTTGCCGCGCTCCATCTCGATGGGGGCTGCCGCCACGCGGCTCTCCTCCTGCACCACCGGGCGGTCAGGCGTGAAGGGCGTGTACAAGTCGTAGACGAAGGAGATGGGCATCCCCGCCACCAGCGTCACGCGCACCTCCTCCAGCGGCTCGTCAAACGGGTTATCGAAGATACCCCACCCTTGCAGCAGCGCGCGCCGCTCGCCACCCTCCTCCCGCTCCCCCACGAGGCGGTACGAGACGCGCCATGTCGGGCTGGGCGCGAGGTAGCGCACCACCAAGTCGTGCTCCCCTTCCGTCAGGTTCAGCGTCACGGTGCGCTGGTCCGGCTCCGCGACGCTTGCGCGCAGGAAAAAGCCGAGGTCCGCGCGGGCCTGCTCGTCCAGCGCCTCGACCGCGACAATCTGGTGAAGCCGCAGCACCACCACGCCCGCGTCCGTCAGCAGCGACAGCCGCCCTTGCGCGAAGGGAAAGCTCTCGTTAGCGTCCAGCCCCACGACCGTGCCCGTCCACGTCTGCTCGCTTTCGCCCTCCTCGGTGCGAACGCGGACTGCCCGCCCGCGCAGATCGCGCAGCAGGTCCAGCAGCGTGTTCCGCTCCGACAGGTGGATGGAGCCGCGCTCCAGCTTCTGCTCGCGCTCCTCCGGCGCGTCGTAGGCCACGTTGCGGACCTGCCCGCCGCCCCGGTCCCACGCCACGAGGCTCTTGAGCACGTCGTTCATCTGCTCCTTGTGGAACGTCAGCGTCGCGCTCGTGCCGCTCACCGCACCGCCGCGCACCACCACGCCGATGCCGTGCTTGTATAAGGTCAGTTGTCGAATAGGAAGGGGCATGGAATTACCTCTGGGATACTTTGACTGAGGTCATCGAGTTGTTCATAGCTTTGTGCCTTTAATCATGCTTTGTGCCGTCCGGCATCGTTGCACCTTCCAGGGAAACAGCCTTCGCTAATTGTTCGGGGGTAACTATGGCCCCCTGTAAACTAGCATGTTGCAGATTCGCATCTTGCAGATTGGCATCTTGCAGCTTAGCCCCTTCCAGATTAGCCCCTGATAGATAGGTTCCTCGCAGATTGACTCCTCGCAGATTGACTCCTTGCAGATTGGCCCAAAGAAGACTGGCCCCTTCCAGATTGACCCCTCGCAGATTAGCCCAAAGAAGCTTGGCCCCTCGTAGATTGGCCTCTCGTAGATTGGCCTTCCGCAGATTGGCCCCTTCTAGCTTGGCCCAAGAAAGCCTGGCTCCCTCCAGATTGGCGTCTCGCAGATTGGCCTCTTGCAGATCAGCCCCTACAAGACTGGCCTCCTGCAGATTGGCCTCTCGCAAATCAGCTTCTTGCAGATTGGCCCCTTGCAGATTGACATTTTGCAGATTGGCTCCTTGCAGAATGGCCCCTTGTAGATTGGCCCCTGATAAATCAAGCCCTATTAGGATTTGTAAGGGATCATCGTTAGCAGTCAAATCTGATTCATAGAGAAACTGCAACAAGTTCTTGTTGCGGCGTGCATCTAAGCGCCGCAACGCCGTTGATGTACGCGCTCTCGCCACAGCCCGTACCTCATCCTCAGGCTTCGATTCACGCAACTTCCTTTCCAGTAACAACTCTGCCATCCGGTCAAAATAAGCCTGTAAAGCCGCCTCTCTACGGTCATCTTCCGCAATTTCTAAGTCCGTCGCGCGTCGTTGCTCTGCGATGCGTCGCTCATCTCCACGCTCCGCCTGCCGGAAGAAATACGCCACCACCGCCAGTGCTATCGGCACAATCAGCAAATCAAGCACATCCCACAGATTGTGCTCCCCAAACCCCGTCCACACAGGCCAACTTGGTATGCTAATCATCCACCTACCTAAAGCGACAACCAGCACAATAACGAAAACCACCCCAAGTATCGTTTTGCGATGTTCGCCCCAAATTGATCGTGCTCTCGAAATCATACCACTCCTCACTTGTCCGTCAGACCCCGCGACTTCCAATAAGACCTGCTTACCATGATGGTAAAACCACCAACCCACAATTCCAAAATGCCTCCCCCACTTGTCATGCTGAACGAAGTGAAGCATCCACCCAGAATGCACCAATCACCACCTCGTCCCATTCTACCATGCTCCTCCCTCAGAGGGTATCCCTTGCCCCCAACCCAGCGCCCCTCAACTGTGGGGAAATGTGGGGGTTTCTAGGCAAACCGCCCTGGCTGGAGGCAACGGCCACCCTGCCCTCGCCTTGTCTCTCGTCCCGTCCCGTCCTACAATCCCTGCAACCGGGCGCACCGCCGCGCCCTCAGCAAAGAAGCAACAGGGAAAGGACACCCATAGCATGACCGCGACGATACAGGTACACGAGGCAGCCAACCTCCACGAAAACACCCTGGCCTTCCTCCACCAGGAGCGCCATAAACTCCTCATCGGCGGCGTCTGGCTCGACGCCCAGAGCGGCGAAACCTTTGAGGTCTACGACCCCGCGACGGGCGACCTCCTCGGCCACGCGGCTGCGGCAGGCGAGGAAGACGTGGCCGCAGCCGTCGCCGCCGCCAGAGCCGCCTTCCAGCCCGGCAGCGAGTGGCGCAAGATGACCCCGCAGAGGCGCGGCGAACTCCTCTGGAAGGTCGCCGACCTCATCGAGGCCAACGCCCGCGAGTTGGCCGAACTCGACACGCTTGATAACGGCAAGCCCTACCGCAACTCGCTCTACGGCGACATCCCGGAGACCATCGCTCACTTCCGCTACTTCGCGGGCTGGACGACCAAAATCGAAGGCTCCGTGCTGCCCGTCAGCAAGCCCAACGTTCTGAACTACACCAAACGGGACCCGCTCGGCGTCTGCGCCCTCATCATCCCCTGGAACTTCCCGCTCCTCATGTGCGCCTGGAAGCTCGCCCCGGCCCTCGCCTGCGGCAACACCGCCATTCTCAAGCCCGCCGAGCAGACGCCCCTCTCCGCCCTCCGCCTCGGCGAACTCATGATGGAGGCAGGCATCCCGGCGGGCGTCGTCAACATCCTGACCGGCTTCGGCGTGCCTGCGGGCGCGGCCCTCGTCGAGCACCCCGACGTGGACAAGGTAAGCTTCACCGGCTCCACCGAGGTCGGCAAACAAATCATGCGAAGCGCCGCCGACAGCCTGAAGAAGGTCACACTTGAACTGGGCGGCAAGAGTCCCAACGTCGTCTTCGCCGACGCCGACATGAGCAAGGCCGTGAAGGGTTCTATGTGGGCGGTCTTCGGCAACACCGGGCAGACCTGCACCGCAGGCTCGCGCCTCTTCGTCGAGCGCCCCGCCTACGAGCAGTTCGTAGACCAGCTAACCGACGCGGCGGGCACCATCAAAGTCGGGCACGGCTGGGAGAAGAACCACATCGGCCCCGTCGTCTCGCGGGAGCAGATGGAGCGCGTCCTTGGCTACATCGAGGAGGGGCGCGGCGCGGGGATAGAGGTCCGGCGCGGCGGCACGCGCATAGGCGACCGGGGCTACTTCGTCGAACCGACCATCGTCGCTCACGAGGCAGCGGGCGACGAGTCACGTCTCGTTCGTGAGGAGATTTTCGGCCCTGTCGTCGCCGTGACACCCTTTGACGACTTGGAAGAGGTCGTCTCGCGCGCCAACAACACCGACTATGGCCTCGCTGCCGGAGTCTGGACCACCAACCTCTCCAAGGCGCACCGCCTCGCCGATGCGCTGCAAGCGGGCACCGTCTGGGTCAACGCCTACAACCTCTTCGACGCGGCCTCCCCCTTTGGCGGCTACAAGTCCTCCGGCATGGGCCGCGAGATGGGCAAGGAGGCGATTGACGCCTACACCCAGGTCAAGAGCATCTGGATCTCGCACTAAGCGACAACCGAGCACCGATGCCTACTAATAACAGGCAGCCGGTCTAACAACTACAGATAACTCATGCAATGAGCGAGGTGTACCATGAACGGTCCTATAGAGAGAGACGAACAACTTCACGAGCAGGACGAGTTGAGCTACGCGCGCGACGAGCAGGACGTTGGACCGCTGGAAGGCACGGAATCCGGCGAAGCGTTGTCCATCACCGAGCAGCGTGAGCAGGATGAAGTAAGCTACGCCGAGGAGGAGCCGGACATCACCTCATCTCCTGAAACAGAGCAGGCCGAACAAGGTGACGTGAGCGATGCCCGGAACGAGCTTGACGCTGCACCATCCTCCGCAGTGGAGTCGAGCGCAGAGCAGCACGAGCCAGCCGCCGAGTCCGCATCCGAGGGCGAGCAGAGGACGACCGTCATCAATGCCGCCGTCGGCCACCTGCACGCCACCGAGGTGCAGGCCATCAACAGCGCCTTCCAGAAGGCGGAGGTGGAGACACTGAACGCTCAACAGAGCGCCGTTGCCATATTGAAGGCACGCGACGCCAACGTCACCCGGAGCGGCGTAGGTCTCGTCATGGCCCAGCACCGCGCGGACATCTCGCAGGGCGGCGCGGCCATCTTCGCGGCAGGCGAGACCCTGAACGTCATGCAGGGTGGCGGCTCCATTCTCGCCGCCGGAAACAACATGAAGGTGACGATGGGCGGCGGCTCCATTCTCGTAGCAGGGAACGAGATTGAGGTCGAAAAAGGCGGCGGTGGCATCCTCATCGCGGGCAACGAGATAGAGATAGAAGGCGGCTTCGCGGGCATCGTCATCTCTCCCAACGTCACACTAGAGGACGACGCGAAGGTGCTGCTCACCACGCCGCAGGCGGCGGCGCTAGGCGCGGCGTTCGGCGTGGTATTCGCGCTGGTCAGTTGGCTGTTGCGACGGCGAGGTTGAGAGTGGATGGAAGGGAGCTTGCGTGACTGCTCTCACAGTGATTACAGTACCCCTCATACTACAATCCACTCCAAACTCATCTAACCAGAAATGATACTCGATGACCCCACCTGAAACAGCCGCCGTGCGCGTTGAGGGGCTGACGAAGATTTACGACGAGAGCCGTAGCGGGCGCGCGGTGCTAGGTGACGTGAACGCCACGTTCTTCACCGGGCAGTTCTCCGTGCTGCTGGGCCGCAGCGGTAGCGGCAAGTCCACGCTCCTCAACCTGATTTCCGGCATTGACCTACCCACGCGGGGCGAAATCTGGATTGGCGACGTGAACGTGACGCGCCTCTCCGAGAGAGAGCGGACATTGCTCCGGCGGCGCGACATCGGCTTCGTCTTCCAGTTCTTCAACCTCATCCCAACGCTGACGGCTGGCGAGAACGTCTCGCTGCCCCTGGAACTGGGCGGCATGATAGAGAAGCAGGCGCGCAAGCGCGCCGAGACCCTGTTGGATCGCGTGAGCCTTGCAAACCGTATGGACGATTACCCTGACCGCCTCTCCGGCGGGGAGCAGCAGCGCGTGGCGATTGCGCGCGCCCTGGCGCACCAGCCTTCACTGATTCTGGCGGATGAGCCTACTGGCAACCTGGACGAGGAGACGGGCCAAACGGTGCTGACGCTGCTGCTGGAACTGGTGCGCGAGTCCGGCAAGACGATGATTATGGCGACGCATTCCCTGGAGATTGTGCCCTATGCGGATCACGTCTTCCGCATGACCGAGGGACAACTTGTGGAAGAGCGGCGGCACCGCATGGAGCGGCGCGTGATGTAGCAAGCCCCCTCTGTTCAACTTCAGCGCCTGTGCAATCACCTCCTCCCAGGAGCGTCAAAGCGCTGCTCTCATTTCGGAGACCGTATGAGTCTTTCCCTGTTCAAGCTGGGCCAACGCTATCTGCTACGCCGCCCGCTCCAGAGCATCCTCGTCGTGTTGGGGATTGCGCTGGGCGTGGCAGTGGTAATTGCGATTGACCTGGCGAACGGCTCGGCCAGCCGGGCCTTCTCACTCTCGACAGAGGCGATTTCGGGCAGGGCGACGCACCAGATTGTCGGTGGGCCGAATGGCGTCCCACAAGAGATCTACGGGCAACTCCGGCGAGAGTTGGGGCTACGCGAGGTCGCGCCCATCGTGAGCGATTACGTAACAGTGCGCGAGTTGGGGGACCAGCCCGTGCGCCTGCTGGGGATAGACCCTTTTTCGGAGGCACCCTTCCGCTCGTACTTAGGGAGCGCGGACGACGAGCCGCTATCCTTGGAGGCGTTGACGGCCTTCCTGGCGCAGCCCAATACCATCTTCCTCTCGCGGGAGGTGGCGGAGCAGAACGGGTTAGAGTCGGGCAATACGCTGACGCTCGGCATCGGCCCGCGCGAGGTGACAGCGACCATCGCCGGGCTGCTGGACCCTTCAAATGAGTTGAGCCGCCGCGCGCTGGACTCGCTGCTGCTGGCGGACATCAGCACCGCGCAGGAGCTATTGCAGCGGGATACACTCTCCAACATTGACCTCATCCTGCCGGAAGGTGAGGCGGGCACGGCGGAGGTGGAGCGCATCGCGAGCATCCTGCCGGAAGGGGTGCGCGTGGAGCAGCCCGCCACGCGCACAGCGACCATCCAGCAGTTGAGCGCGGCCTTCGAGTTGAACCTGACGGCACTCTCGCTGCTGGCGCTGGTGGTGGGAATGTTCCTTATCTACAACACCGTGACCTTCAGCGTGGTGCAGCGCCGCCCGGTGCTGGGCACGCTGCGGGCGCTCGGCGTGACGCGGGAAGAGATTTTCGCCCTGATTTTGGGCGAGGCGGCGGTGATGGGTGTCGTGGGGGCGCTCTTCGGGATGGGGCTGGGCATCGTGTTGGGCCGAGGCGTGGTGGGGCTGGTGACGCAGACCATCAATGACCTGTACTTCGTGGTGAACGTGGCAGGGGTGGACGTTGCGCCCACGACGCTGCTGAAGGGGAGCCTCATCGGGATTCTGTCGGCGCTGCTGGCGGCGGCGGTGCCCGCGTGGGAGGCGGCTTCCGTTGAGCCGGTGACGGCGCTGCGCCGCTCGGCCATCGAGTCGCGGGTGATGGGGCTGCTGCCGAAGCTCTCACTGGCGGGGGCCGGGCTGGGGCTGGTGGGGCTGGTGCTGCTGGCGGTCTCGACGCGCTCGGTGGTGGTCTCATTCCTGGGGCTGTTCGCGGTGATTATCGCCTTCGCGCTGCTGACGCCCTGGGTGACGGTGCTATTCATGCGGCTGGCAGAGTCGCCATTGGCGCGGCTCGGCGTGCTGGGACGGATGGCTCCCCGCGACATCGTGAGGGCGTTGAGCCGCACGTCGGTGGCAATTGCGGCGCTGATGGTGGCAGTCAGCGTGATTATCGGGGTGAGCGTGATGATTGGCTCGTTCCGCAACACGGTGACGGAGTGGCTGGAGACGACGCTCCAGGCGGACATCTATATCTCGCCGCCGAACATCGCGGCGAACCGCTCGACGGCCCCGATGGAGCGGGCGATTGCGGAGCAGGTGGCGAGTTTCGAGGGGGTGGAGCGCATCTCGTGGGCGCGGGACGTGACGGTGGCGTCGCCGGAGTTCGGGCGGGTGCAGTTGGTGGCTGTGAGCGAGGAGGTGTCGGGGCGGCAGCGGCCCTTCAAGTGGGTGGAGGGGTCGCAGGAGGCGGCGTGGGAGCGCGCGCAGTTGGAGGGCGCGGTCTTCGTGTCGGAGCCGTTCGCCTTCCGGCACGAGATTGGGCAGGGGGACAGCGTGACGCTGTACACGGACATGGGCGAGCGGAGCTTCCCGGTGGTGGGGGTCTATTACGACTACTCGTCGGACCAGGGGGTGGTGCTGATGCCGGACGCGCTCTACCGGACGCTGTACGACGACCCGTACCTGTCGTCGGTGGCGGCGTTCGTGACGGAGGGGACGGACCCGGACGCGCTGGTGGGCCAGTTGCGGACCTTCTTCGCGGGGGAGCAGGCGCTGGTGATTCGCTCGAACGTGGGGCTGCGGGCGAGTGTGCTGGAGGTGTTCGAGCGGGCGTTCGCCATCACGGGGGCGCTGCAACTGTTGGCAACCATCGTGGCGTTCATCGGAGTGCTGTCGGCGCTGATGGCGATGCAGTTGGAGCGGGCGCGGGAGTTGGGGACGCTGCGGGCGACGGGGATGACGCAACGCCAACTGTGGGGCCTGACGATGCTGGAGACGGGGCTGATGGGCAGCACGGCGGGGCTGTGGGCGATGCCGACGGGCCTCGCGCTGGCGCTGGTGCTCATCTATGTCATCAACCGGAGGTCGTTCGGGTGGACGTTGCAGCTTCACCTGGAGCCGAGCGCGCTGGTGGAGGCGTTCGCGGTGGCGCTCGTGGCGGCGCTGCTGGCGGGCATCTACCCGGCGGTGCGGATGAGCCGGATTCGGATATCGGAGGCGATTCGCAGCGAGTAGCGCGGTTGGGCCGTAGCCGGGCAGATGGACCCACACGGAGAGAGGCGTGTGGGGTTTTTGGTACCGGTTGGAGCGTTTTGAGCGCCGTTACTGGATGACATTGATGCAGTAAGGGGACTGGAATGGGGCAGCATGGTACTGGAAGAGCCCTGAATTGCCCCACATTGCCCCACATTGGAGGCGGCTTTTTGGTGCTGTATCAGAGTAGGGGAGGGGGCAGGCTGGTGAAAATGATGACATTTGATTACATTGAAGTTTTTATATCATCAAGTGGTGGCAAGGGATGGCGGGAGCAGCTTGTCAAGCGACCCCATGTTATATCTAGCGGATGGACAGCGTTGAACGGGTTGCTGGCGGGTTGGCAGGCGGGCAGGGGGAAGGGAGGTCGCAGCAAGAGGCCGACAAAAGCCGATATTGCACGCAATTGTGCAGAGAGAACGAAGGCAGCAAGGGAGAGGAGGGATACCTAAAGAGCACGATATGAGGGACGGCAACGGTGGATGGCCCCGCCACAAAGACGCGGCGAGGCTGGGCACTTCAGGCGAAGGAGGCCAAGGAAGAGTGCCATTCGATTTTCTCCAATAAGCAGTTCAAAGATTATATGCCAAAAGGGCGGGGCGCTCAAGCAAAGGACACAAGGGCATTGTACGTACAAATGTTTGGCCGGCCAAACCCTATTTGAACATCTTGTTCATCAGGAAGGTACAGGACTTTATGGAACGCTGTATGGCTATTGCTGCCAGCGGACCAGTCTACATAGCAAGAGGCCGGGTTGAGTTTTGCCCCAACCTACTTTAGTATGAGGTTGGCTCACGTTCAGACCTTCGGCTCCATTTGAAGAAAGGATTCTATTCATGACAAGCAAACGCAGTGACGAAGAACTTCTTGTCGCCATATTGGAGAGCCTTGGCACGATTGCCTGGGAAGGCGACTTTGATCCTAATGGCAATCTCATTTCACTAGACTTATCGGGTAATGCATTAGCGGCTTTACCTCCGACCATCAGCCAATTCAATCAGCTTCAGCGGCTTTCCCTTGATGGCAATCAACTGGCGCA
>DASVVH010000337.1:0-28630 GCA_036386615.1 Ardenticatenaceae bacterium | reverse complement strand
GGACGACGCCGCTCATCATTGAAGAGAAGGTCACATCGGGGCGGCATCTTTTTCTGTGGGGAGCGCGGCCCGCCGATATGTCCCTCGTGCCGGGCGAGGTGGTTCCGGCGCTGATGTATCAGGCGCTCAAGGCGATGGCCGACCCGACGCGGCTCCGCATCCTGCGCTACCTGGCCGAGGAGCCGATGACCCCAACGGACCTGGCACATCGCCTGCGCCTCCGTCCGCCCACCGTCGTTCACCACCTGCACGCGCTGCGGCTGGCGCGGTTGGTCTATCTCACGCTGGGCGAGGGAGTCGAGCGGCGCTACGCTCTACGCTACGAGGCGATTCTGGATAATCTGGAGACGCTGAAGCGCTTCTTGACTAGCGACGACTGACGACCGACGACCGACGACCGCTAACGGCAACGGATGAACGGCACAACGCAAAGACGCAAAGACGCAAGGGGCTTTAGAGAGGATGTCGTTAGCCGTTATCTGTACTGTTTCATGAGGTTCACATACATCGGTCCTTGCCCAGGTGTACATCAAGTAGGGTCTAGCTACTTACTTGTCATCCTGAACGAAGTGAAGGATCCACCCAGCAAGGTTCCTACCTGAAGCGTTAGCATGCTTTGCGTCCTTGACGACTTGACTGAAGCTGTATGCTAACCTGGTGTACTCATTCAGTTATCCCACATCTCACATCTCACATCCCATATCCCATATCCCGCATCCCGCATCTTGCCGTACTTCATCGTTCATCGTTCATCGTTCATCGTTTGCTACCCAAGCTCCTCAAGGCCGAAGACGTAGACGCGCTCACCCTTGAATTTCTGCTTCTCTGTGTCCCAAGGGAAGAAGATGTTCACGTCGAACTCGATGTGCCGCCCTGTGGCCGGGTAGTGAAGCCAATCTGCCTGATGGGTGCCGTTGACATGCGCCTCTTCCCAGACGCCCTGTGGGCCGATGACGATGTTCTGTAGGTCGAAGTGGATGTCGGGGAAGGCGGTCAGCAGTTCGGTGTAGAACCGCGCCGCGCCTTCGTGCCCCTCCCACCTGACGCCGTTCTGTACTACCTCGTAGACGCAGTCTTCGGTGAGGGTATCTATCAGCCCCGGAATGTTGCGGTTGTCCTCCGCGATGGAGTGGGCAATCCACTCGCGCCGAATCTGCCTATATAGCTGCGGGGTAATCTCGCGCCGTATTTCCGCGACCACCTTTTTCTGGTCTGCCATCTTTCCTCCGGGGAGCGAGTTGGAACGTGTGCTGGGCCGCTACTATAGGCGACTGGGCGAGATTTGTCACCCTGAGTCGAAGGGGGGCCGAAGAGTAGTTATGACAAGTAAAGCCAACAAAAGCCAACATTGAAAGGCGATAGATGTTGGCTTTTGTTGACATAAAGTTGTATATTGCGGCCAGCATAGCGGCACGGCTGTGACAGCGTTATGCGCGTATGACCCGCACCTTGGCTCTACGAAATTGTGATATAATATAACAGTTAGCCATGCTACGAGTCTTGCTGGCTGATGTGTAACCATAGCTGAACGATAGTAAGGACCGATATTGTGACAAAGTATCCGAGCAGTGTGCTCCGCGTGCTCGTCGCCACCTTCTTCGCGGGGTTGGGGATGAGCCTGAGCTACCTCTTCCTGAACTTCCACCTGGAAGGCATCGGCTTCAGCCGCGAACTCATCGGCTACGCCAACGCCGTCCCGGCTTTCTCCCTCGTACTCTTCGGGGTGCCCGCCGCGCTGGTCATTCCGAGGCTGGGCTACGTTCGCAGCCTGTACGCGGCAGTTCTCTTGAGCATCCTGGGCGCGGCCATCGTCGCGTGGGCACCCAACACCTGGGCCGTCTTCGCGGGGTTGTTGAGCATGGGCATCGGGCAGGGCCTGACGATGGGAGCCACCGCCCCGCTCCTGACGCCTATGGTCTCCGAGGGGCAGCGCGTCTCCGTCTTTAGCTGGCACGCGGCGCTCGGCACGGGCGCGGGCTTTCTGGGCAATCTGGTCGGCGGCTTCCTGCCTGATTTTCTCGGCGGGCCGGGCGGCGTGATGTGGCTGGTGCCGCTCGTGCTCGCCTTCTCACTGGTGCCCCTGATTGGATTAGGGGCGAGGGTCGAGAGGAGCAGGCAGCAGAGATTCCGGCTCCAGAACCCCGGCCTGTGGTTCAAGTTGATTCTGCCGCAGGCACTCGTCGGGCTGGGTGCAGGCTCCATCATGCCCTTCCTGAATCTCTACCTGGAAGGGAAGTTCAACCTCGACTATGAGATGGTGGGCGGCATCTTCGCCTTCTCGGCGCTCGCCACGATGGGGGCGATGCTGTTGCAGCCCCTGCTGGCAAACCGCCTCGGCAAGGTTGGCGCGATTGTCGCCATGCAGGGCGGCTCGCTGCCCTTCATCCTCATGCTGGCCTATGTGCCGTTCCTCCCCCTGGTGACGTTGGGCCTCTTCATCCGGGGCGCGCTGATGAACGCGGCGCACCCGGTCTACACCGTGCTCAGCATGGAGTGGCTGGCCGACGAGGAGCGGGCGGGCTTCATGCTGGCGCAGTCCACTTTCTGGAACGTGGGCTGGGCGATTGGCTCCAGCATCTCAGGGCGTGTGCAAGACGCGCTGGGGATGGCTGCCTTCGATTACCTCTTCGCGGGAATGCTGGCGGTCTATTCCATCTCTACGATTAGCTATATCCTCTTCTTCGGGTGGGACGGCACCAAGAACAGGGTGACGACGCTCAGGCACGTCGACCTCGCCAGCTAAAGAGCAGGCGTACAGCAGGAGGGGCACGCTTGAGCGTGCCCCTCCTTTGTTTATCCGTGTCTTGTCGCGGGTGAAACGATTACTCGCCGTCGGTCGCCGCGTCGTCGGCTTCTCGAAGACGCTCCGGGTTCTGGACACCGATGAGCTGGTTCCAAAGCTGGTAATCCGTCTCGCTCTTCGCCACATACCAGTTTCCGTGCCCCGCCTCCATGCCACCCATCGCGGTGAACTCTTCAGGATATGCCATGCGGAGGTCCAGGTACTTCGCGCCCTGCTCCAGCCTTCCGCCCGGCGGAACGACGGCAAGCTGCCGCAACTCGTCATTGGTCAGGTCGGGGTAGCGCCGTTGGATATCCTTGATGTCGAAGGCGGATTCGCCCTGTGACTCAATGTATTCGTATTTCTCGGCGTCGGGGTTCAAGTCCTCGCGGTACTCGTCGGGGTGCTGGTCGCCCCCGTGATAGGTTTGCTGTGCCATGCTCTACGCTCCTCGATGTGTAACGTTCTATTCACTGTCTTGTTCGGCTGATATGCAATCGAAGCAGGATACATGCCCCAGGGAGGGATGAGGGATGAGGGATGAGGGATGAAGTACGGCAGGTGGAAGAGGTCGGAGAGCCAAGCACGTTGTTAGTTGCTTTAGTGATTCCAGGCAACTAATTTATAACACGGCCTACCTTGATGGGGTTGAAAGTAGGCTTTGGTAGGCCGTAATTAACATAATCACCTGCGCTTTGCAACCTGAAGCCTCTCTTTGGCGAATAGTTGTATGGTATAATGAAGGCGACGGTTCACCTCACCTATCGAACAGGGTAAGCCATGAACTACCTCTTTACCCACCGGGGCCAGCTACTCGCCCTGCTGCTCTTGCTCTATATGGCGGTTGCCCAGCCAAGCATGGCAACGGCCCAGACAGACTCCGACATACCTATTCGCTACCTGCGCTACGATACGGAGATTGCCATTCAAGAGGATGGCAGCTTCCTCGTGCGCGAGGTGCAGGAGATAGAGTTCAACGGGAGCTTCAGCACGGCCTTCGCGGAGATACCCGCCGCGCTGACGGAGGATGTCGAGGTTCTACAGCTTCTCGAAGGCGACACGCCCTATGAACGCGGGGACTTTGTTGATGGTCCCGGAACCTACACCGTTGAGGAGGGCGAGAACTACTTTGTCGAGTGGGAGTACGAGGAGACAGAGCCGGGCGATGTTCGCACCTTCACGCTCGAATATCGGGTAGAGGGCGGGCTGTGGGTCTACGAGGATGGGGACATTCTGGAATGGCGCGCGGTGCCCGCCGACCGGAGCGGCTTTCCGGTGGAGGCAAGCCGCGTGACCGTTACCCTTCCGGCTGAGGTCGCGCCCGATGACCTGCAATACACCGCCTACGGCCCGGACTACGAGGTGGAGACGAACGCCAACAGTGTCACCTTCGAGGCGACGGAGCCGATACCGGACGGCACGCAGTTTCAGGTGCAGGTGGGGTTCCCACACGGGCTGGTGGAGGCGGTGCCCGCATTGTGGCAGCTTGAAGAGGACACCGCCAACCTCCGCACGCGCGTTGAATCCGTAGAGGTGGAGCTAACCGTTCGGCCCAACGGCACGATAGGCGTAGAGGAGCGCGAGCGCGTGATGGTCGAGGCGGGCGCGCTCTACGAGGGCTACCGCACCATCAGCTACCGCTACCTGGACAACGTTACGAATGTCGCCGTATTCGAGGGCGAGGTGCCATTTGATAACGCTTCCGCGCCATGCGAGCGGTGCTTTCAGGCCGATGAGCGCTCCACTTTCGATGATTGGATTCGCTACGACCCCACGCGGCGCGAGGTCGTGATGGACGAATCGCAGATTGGGTATACCAACCTGACGTGGCAGGTGCCGCCCCTGGTGCGCGGCGAGGCGACGACCTTCCGCCTGCTCTACGACGTGGAGGGTGCCATCTACGGGGACGATGAGAGCCAGCACCTCGACTGGATGGTCGTCCACCCGGAGCACGACGCGGCCATCGAGCAGGCTGCGCTCTTTCTGCACCTGCCTCTGGGCGTGGCACCGAACTCGGTGACGGTGGAGGGCGGCGCGGTGGACACGGTGGACGGCAACACCCTCGCCATCGGCCATCGCGGGACGCTGGAAGCGGGCACGGAGTGGATTGTGCGCCTGGATTTGCCCCTTGACGCCACCAGCGCCCCTACGCCGGAGTGGGTGACGCAGCTTGAAGAGGCGAGGGCGCAGGTCGTGGCTGCCGAGGTCTCACTGAATCGCCAGAGGTTAGGCTCCGTCGTGGCGACGCTGTTGATTATCGTGGGCGGGCTGCTGGGCACGGGGCTGGCGTGGTATCGCTGGGGGCGCGACCATCCCATCGAGTTGGTCGCCGACTACCTGAGCGAGCCGCCCTCCGACCTGCCACCGGGCATCGTCGCCTACCTGCTGGACGAGGAGCCGACGGCGAAGGGCGCGATGGCTTCCCTCTTCCACCTCGCCACGCTGGGCCTGTTGAGCATCGAACTGGGAGGCGGCACCATCACCCTGCACCGCAACTGGAACGAGAAGCTGACGGAGGGGGAGACCATCACCACCGCGCCGGGCAAAGAGGTGACGGTGCCCGGCCATCTCGTCAAGCTCTTCAACGACCTCTTTCCCCACCTTGACCATCCCAGTACGCTGACCAGCATCAGTGAGGCGTTCCAGCATTCACTTCCCATGGTCTACGCGGAGATGGGCGAGGAGGCTAATCAGTTCTTCGCCGCTCTGCCCGGCGTCGCGCGGCACAGGTGGCTCTCGTTCGGACAGGGGTTGGTGCTCGTGGGGCTGCTGCTGACCGCCTGCATGGGTATCTACTTTTCATCCACGCTGGGCTGGCTAGCTGCCGCTCCCGCGCTGGCGCTCCTCGTTCCAGGCGTGGCGCTGATAGTGGTCAGCCGCTGGATGCCGCAGCGCACGCGCCCCGGCGCAGAAGAGGCCGGGAAGTGGCTCGCTTTCAAGCGCTACCTGCTGAACCTGAAGGAGTACGGCTCACAGGAGGAGGCGCAGGCGATTCTTGACGAATACTTTGCTTACGCGGTGGCGCTGGATGTGGAAGAAGTGGTGCTGAGGCAGGCCGAGGCGGCGGGGGGCTTCATGCCCGTATGGACGCAGCCGATGACGGTTCGGCGGAGCCGCCCGTATCAGAGCAATCGCACCGATTCTACCCTCGACCAGCCAGCGCCGGGGCCGCTCCAGGTGGAGCGCCAGCCTGTTCCGCAGCGTGACGCGGTTCCGAGTGGCCCGGCGCAGACGCCAGCGCGGCCCGGCTTGCAGGGGCTTTCGGACTCGTTGAGCCGCTCGCTGCAACAGAGTAGCGACTCGCTTGCACGTATACTCAACAGCAGCGCGGGGCAGGTGGTCGACACACCGTTCACGATGGTCAGCAAGGCGACGGGGCAGGCGATGAGCTTTACATGGGATGCAACGACGACTACGGCCCAGGTCATTGGGGAGATTATGGAGGCGAGTGCGTCGGCGTCAGGCAGCGGCGGGGGAGGTGGCTATCGCGGCTCCTCTTCGGGCAGCCGGAGTTCGAGCCGCAGCAGTTGGGGTAGCTCGTCGAGCCGGAGCAGTAGCAGTTCGAGCCGGAGCAGCAGTTCGCGGCGGAGCGGCGGCGGTGGGCGGCGGGGGTTTGGGTAAGCCGACGACCGACGACTGACGACCGACGACCGCTAACGGCAACGGATGAACGGCACAACACAAAGGCGCAAAGGCGCAAAGACGCAAGGGGCTTGTGGTTTCCTAGTGTAAGGGGTGTGGATGATGAGTGGGGCGGGGAATGAT
This sequence comes from Ardenticatenaceae bacterium, assembly GCA_036386615.1. Taxonomy (GTDB): domain Bacteria; phylum Chloroflexota; class Anaerolineae; order Ardenticatenales; family Ardenticatenaceae; genus DASVVH01. The sequence continues at coordinate 22,083 of DASVVH010000337.1, read as the reverse complement.
GGGGCAGGGTGCGCGGAGTGCGGCGCGTTGAGGGTGGAGGGGCTGGGTTGCTGGGAGCAGTTTGGCTGGGTTCTCGCGTGGGAAGCGCAAGACCCGGAGTTACTGGCCGAGCACTTCCTGACGGTGGCTTGCTACAACATTCAGCACCCGGCGCAGTTCACGGACGAGGTGATTACGGGATTACACGAGGCCCTTAAGGAACGGCTGGACGAGGGCGTGCCTGTCGAGGTGATACGCCAGCGCAATTCCAAACTCTATGAGGGGAAAAGGCGGGTGCTGAAGAGGGAAGCGGAGCGCCGCCCTGTGCTCCGACGATGGGCCATGACGATTGCCGATGTCTATATTCCTGAGCAGCCGGAGGGTGCCGCCGCGCGGGTGAGGAGATGGGCGGCGGCTATACGCAGTGAATTGTAATCCAAGGCCGCCGAGGGTTTCGCCGCGAACGGCGCGTGGCTCCACCACTCGGCTACATGTTTCGCCACTCCCTGCGGGAGTTCCTGGAAGTGATATTTGCTAACGCCCAGGAGATTGGTAGATATTCGCTTCGCTCAGGATGACATGGAAATACCTGGACATTGCCTGATGCGCCACTTTGATGGAGTTGACCTATCCCATCCAGGCGGGGCGGGCGGCCTCGAAGGCTTGAACGGTGGCCTCCTGGCCTTGCAGGTAGCCGAGGGGGTCTACGCCACGCAGGAGGCAGCTTTTGGAGAAGGCGTCTATTGGGAACTCGACCGCGCGCCCGTCGGGCAGGCGTAGGGTCTGCGAGGCGAGGTCTACGGTGACGGTTGTCTCCGGCTCCTCTTCGACGAGCGAGAAGAGTTGCTGGTGCGTCTCGGCATCCACGACGACGGGCAGCAGGCCGTTCTTCAGGGCGTTGTTGCGGAAGATGTCTGCGAACGAGGTGGAGACGATGGCCTGGAAGCCGAAGGCGCGGAGTGCCCAGGGCGCGTGCTCGCGGGAGGAGCCGCAGCCGAAGTTGTCGCCCGCCAGCAGGACGGCTTTCCCCTGCGCTTCCGGTTGGTTCAGGATGAAAGCGGGGTTCGGCGTTCCGTCGGGCAGGTAGCGCCAGTCGGCGAAGACGTTGTCGCCTAGCCCCTCCTTATTCGTCGTTTTCAGGAAGCGGGCGGGAATAATCTGGTCCGTGTCCACGTTCTCGTTAGGCAAGGGCACGAGCGCGGAAGTGAGTGTATCAATGGGTTCCATGTTGGTTCGTCCTCTACAGCATCGTTCGCACGTCGGTGATGTAGCCCGTCACGGCGGCGGCGGCGGCGGTGAGGGGGCTGGCGAGGAAGGTGCGGCCACCCTTGCCCTGCCGCCCCTCAAAGTTGCGGTTGGAGGTGGAGACGCAGTACTGGCCCGCCTCTAGCTGATCGCCGTTCATGGCGATGCACATGGAGCAGCCCGCCTCGCGCCACTCTGCCCCAGCCTCGCGGAAGACGCGGTCCAGCCCCTCGGCCTCGGCCTGGCGCTTGACCTCCTGCGAGCCGGGGACGACCATCACGCGCACGCCCTCCTTCACCTGCCGCCCCTGCATGAGTCCAGCAGCGAGGCGCAGGTCCGAGATGCGGGAGTTCGTGCAGGAGCCGATGAAGACCACATCTACGGGCCTGCCCAGCAGCGTCTCGCCGGGGCGAAGGTCCATGTACTGCAGCGCCTTTACGAGGGCCTGCCGTTGCGAAAGGTCGCCCACGCCGTCAGGGTCAGGGACGCGTTCGGTGATTCGCAGCCCCATGCCAGGATTGGTGCCGTAGGTAATCATCGGCTCCAGTGCCGAGGCGTCGAGCGTTATCGTCTTGTCGAAGGTCGCGGCCTCGTCGGTGGGGAGCGCCCGCCAGTAGGCAAGCGCCTCGTCCCACGCCTCGCCCTGCGGCGCGTGGGGACGGCCCGCCAGGTATTCAAAGGTGGTGTCGTCGGGCGCAATCATTCCGGCGCGCGCGCCGCCCTCGATGCTCATGTTGCAGATGGTCATGCGCTCTTCCATCGAGAGGGCGCGGATGGTGCTGCCCCGGTACTCGAAGACGTGCCCCGTGCCGCCGCCGATGCCGATGCGCGACAGGAGGGCGAGGATGATGTCCTTGGCCGAGACGCCGGGCTGCAACGTCCCGTCGACGCGCACCTCGTAGCTGTTGGGCTTGTACTGGAGGAGGCATTGGGTCGCCAGAACGTGCTCGACCTCGCTCGTGCCGATGCCGAAGGCGAGCGCGCCGAAGGCCCCATGAGTGGAGGTGTGTGAGTCGCCGCAGACGATGACCATGCCGGGCTGCGTCAGCCCCAACTCAGGGCCGATGACATGGACGATGCCCCGCCCGGGACTCTCGTAGCCGTAGACGGGAATCCCGAACGCCTCGCAGTTCTTTTCGAGGAGCGTCACCTGCCGCGCGGCCATCGCGTCGGGGATGCCCCACGAGATGGGCGTTGTGGGGATGCTGTGGTCGGTGGTGGCGACGGTGCGGTCAGGCCGCCGAACGCGCAAGCCCTTCTCGCGCAGCCCTTGAAATGCCTGGGGCGAGGTGACTTCGTGTACGAGGTGGAGGTCCACGTAGAGGACGGTCGGGCACTCCGGCTCCGACGCGACGACGTGGCTGTTCCAGATTTTGTCCAGCAGTGTCAATGGTTGTTGCGTTGCCATTCCATTCCTCGGAAAGGGTCCCCAATTTTGGGGCTTTTATGCGATAGAGGCCGCCGAGGGTTACGGAGCGCAGACGACACGCTCCTCCACCCCCGGCTACGAGTTTCGTCACCCCCTCTGGGGGTTCTTGCAGAGTAAGTTACATTGCAAATGTCGTTGGAGTCCGAAGGACGGCGAAAACGGTAGCTGAGGGTGGAGCGAAGCGCAACCCTCGGTGGGCTAGTCTTTCAGTACGGCTCCCTGCGAGCCGCTTGTGACGAGGCTCGCGTAGCGGCGCAGCCAGCGCGACTTGACCTCGCGCTGGAGGGGCTGCCAGTTCTGGCGACGGCGCTCTAGTTCCTCGTCGCTGACTTCGAGATGGAGGCGGCGGGCCGAAATGTCTACCACAACGATGTCGCCCGGCTCAACGAGGGCTATGGGACCACCCGCCGCCGCTTCCGGCGAGACGTGGCCGATGCACGCGCCGCGCGTGCCGCCACTGAAGCGCCCATCGGTGACGAGCGCGACGCTGGAGCCGAGGCCCATCCCCATGATGTTGGAGGTGGGGGCCAGCATCTCCTGCATGCCCGGCCCGCCCTTTGGCCCCTCGTAGCGGATAATGACCACATCGCCCGCCTTGACGCGGCCACTGAGGATGCCCGCGTTCGCCTCGTCGTGGCTCTCGAAGACGACGGCGGGGCCGCGATGGGTCCGCATCTCCGGCGCGACGCCCGCCGCTTTGACCACCGCCCCTTCCGGCGCGAGGTTGCCGAAGAGCACGGCCAGCCCGCCGTCCTGCGAGTAGGCGTTTTCCAGAGGGCGGACACATTCAGGGTCAAGGGTGTTGCGGCCTTTGATGTTTTCACCGAGCGTCTGCCCCGTCACGGTGAGTCGGGTGGTATCGAGCAGTCCCTCGCGCTGGCTCAATTCGTAGAGGATGGCGCTGATGCCGCCCGCGTCGTGTACGTCCTGAATGTGGTAGTGGCTGGACGGGGAGACCTTGCAGATGCAGGGCGTGCGGTCTGAAATCTCGTTGAGCCGTTCCAGAGGGTACTCGACGCCCGCCTCGTGCGCGATGGCGATGGTGTGCAGGATGGTGTTGGTGGAGCCGCCCATCGCCATATCGAGGGCAAAGGCGTTATCAAAGGCTTCGCGCGTGGCAATCTTGCGCGGCGTGATGTCGTGCTCGATGAGGTAGAGAATCTGCCGTGCCGCCTGCCGCGCCAACTCCTCGCGTTCCGGCGTGGCGGCGAGAATGGTGCCGTTGCCAGGTAGGGCCAATCCCATCGCCTCGCAGAGACAGTTCATGGAGTTGGCGGTGAACATGCCGGAGCAGGAGCCGCAGGTTGGGCAACTGAAGTCTTCCAGTTCCTTCAACTCGGCCTCCTTGATGGTCCCGCGCTGGTACTGGCCGACGCCCTCGAAGACGGAGACGAGGTCCACCACCTTGCCGCTCGGCGTGCGGCCCGCCGCCATCGGCCCACCGGAGATGAAGATGGTGGGAATGTCGAGCCGCATAGCCGCCATGAGCATTCCGGGCACAATTTTGTCGCAGTTGGGAATGCAAATCATCGCGTCGAAGTGGTGTGCGGCGACGACGGTTTCCACACTGTCGGCTATGAGTTCGCGGCTGGGCAGCGAGTAGTTCATCCCACTGTGGCCCATCGCAATGCCATCGTCCACGCCGATGGTGTTGAACATGAAGGGGACGCCGCCCGCCTCCCGCACGGCCTGCCGTACAATCTCGCCAAAGGCTTGCAGGTGAACGTGGCCGGGGATGATGTCAATGTAGGAGTTGGAGATGGCGATGAAGGGCTTTCGCATGTCCGCGTCGCCGACGACGCCTGTCGCCTTCAGGAGGGCGCGGTGTGGTGCGCGCTCGAAGCCCATCTTGATTTTGTCCGAGCGCATCCCGCGCCTGCCGTTACCGTTCTGACCATTCATTTAGGAAAGTCCTTTTGTGTGAGGCCACCGAGGGTGGAGCGTAGCGTAACCCTCGGTTACGAGTTTCGCCACTCCCTGCGGGAGTTCTCGGAGTTCGATTCTTGCTGTCACTCTCGTAGGTGGTACTTCCTGGGTGGATCCTTCGCTTCGCTCAGGATGACATGCAGGGGTGGCTCTCTAGTGCTGAAGCCCTCTGCGTCTTCGCCTAAAGCGCCTACTGTTGGTGCGCCTTTGCGCCCTTGCGTTATGCCGTTCATTCCGCATTCAACCCGCCATCGTCAAGCCGTATTCCACAGCATCATAGAGGGCCTGCCAGGACGCCTCGATGATGTTGCCGGAGCAGCCGACGGTGGTCCAGCGACCCTTGCCGTTTTGAGTATCAATCAGCACGCGGGTCATGGCACCTGTGCCCGCGCCGCCATCCAGAATGCGGACCTTGTAGTCGGCCAGATGGAAGTGCGCCAGTTGGGGAAAGTGGGGCGTCAGCGCCTTGCGGAGCGCCTTGTCGAGCGCGTTCACCGGGCCATTGCCCTCCGCTACTGTGTGGACCAACTCGCCGCCGACGAGCACTTTGACTGTCGCCTCCGCGAACAGCCCGCGCCCCTGGCGATGCTCGACGGTGGTGGTGAAGTCCACCAACTCGAAGAGCGGCGCGTAACTCTCCTGCTGGCGGCGGATGAGGAGCGACACGCTGGCCTCGGCACTCTCGAAGGCGAAGCCTCGCGCCTCCCGCGCCTTGATCTCCGCAATGAGGGAGCGCGCCTCCTCCTTGCCCAACTGCGCCTCAAGCCCCAACTCGTCGGTCTTCCAGAGCAGGTTCCCCTTGCCCGAAAGCTCACTGACGAGCACGCGCGTGCGGTTGCCGACGCGCTCCGGCTCGATGTGCTGGTAACTCTCGCGGCACTTCACCGTCGCGTCGGCGTGGATGCCGCCCTTGTGAGCGAAGGCACTCACCCCGACGAAGGGCTGGTGCGTGTCGGGCGGGAGGTTGCATAGCTCCGCTACGATGCGGGCCGTCTCGGTGAGGTGAGACAGAGCGTCGTCGCTCACGCAATCCACCTGCATCTTGAGTTTCAGGTCGGCCATGAGGGAGACGAGGTTGCAGTTGCCCACCCGCTCTCCGTAGCCGTTGATTGTTCCCTGCACCTGCGTCGCGCCGCCGCGCACCGCCGCGAGGGCGTTCGCCACCGCTAACTCGCCGTCGTTGTGCGTGTGGATGCCCACCGACAGGCCGGAGTTCCCGTTGGTGCTCAGGGCCGCGCAGACCTCGCGCGTCACGCTCTCCACCTGCCAGGGCAGCGAGCCGCCGTTGGTGTCGCAGAGGATGATGCACTCGGCTCCGGCGTGGGCGGCGGCCTGAAGCGTCGCCAGGGCGTACTCCGGCTCGTCGGCGTAGCCATCGAAGAAGTGCTCGGCGTCGTAGAAGACGCGCCGCCCCTGTGAGCGAAGATAGCGTACCGTCTCCGCTATCATTTCCAAATTCTGCTCCGGTGTGACGCGCAGAACCTCGTGGACGTGCAGGAGCCAGGACTTGCCGACAATGGTGACGATTTCGGTCTGGGCGTCCAGCAGCAGTTGCAGGTTGGGGTCTTGTTCAATGGCGACTCCGGCCCGGCCCGTGTAGGAGAAGGCGCAGACCGTCGCGTGCTTGAGGTTCAGGCCGCGCACACGCTCGAAGTAGGCGGCGTCCTTCGGGTTGGAGCCCGGCCAACCACCCTCAATGTAATGGACGCCGAGGTCGTCGAGAAGCTGCGTGATTTTCAGCTTGTCGTCCACCGAGAGCGAGATACCCTCGCGCTGCGTGCCGTCGCGCAGGGTGGTGTCATAGAGATAGACGAGAGGGTTCATCCGGCGCTCTCCCCAACTGTGAGAGCGACCACAACTCGATCACCCATCTCTCGCGTGGATAGTCTTGCCTCGCCTGCCCGCGCGATGTCGCCCGTGCGTGCCCCCTCGGCCAGAACCTGACTCACGGCGGCCTCGATTGCTTCAGCCTCGGACGGGAGATTGAGCGAGTGGCGCAGGAGCATGGCGGCGCTGAGGATGGCGGCGAGAGGGTTGGCGACGTTCTGCCCCGCGATGTCGGGCGCGGACCCATGTATCGGCTCGTAGAGGCCGGGCCTGCCCGGCTCACCGAGGCTGGCGCTGGGCAGGAGACCCATCGAACCTGCAATCTGCGACGCCTCGTCGGTGAGGATGTCGCCGAACATGTTCTCGGTGACAATCACGTCAAAGTCGCGGGGGTGGCGGATGAGGTGCATCGCCATCGCGTCCACCAGGACGTGCTCCACCGTCACGTGGGGGAACTCAGTTTCAAGAACTTCGGTAGTGACGCGCCGCCACAGGCGGGAGGAGGCGAGGACGTTGGCCTTGTCCACCGAGGCGAGCTTCCCTGAGCGTTCCCGCGCCATCTGCGCCGCGACACGCACCACGCGGGCAATCTCGTCGCGGTGGTAAATCATGGTGTCATAGGCGGTAGCGTCCTGCCCCTCGGCCTCCTGGCGCGGGCCGAAGTAGATGCCGCCCGTCAGTTCGCGCACCACGATGATGTCTGTGCCCTCGACAATCTCGCGGCGGAGGGGGGAACTCTCGGCGAGGAAGGGTGTGACGTGAACGGGACGAATGTTGGCGAAGAGTTCCAGCGCCTTGCGGATGCCGAGCAGCCCCTGTTCAGGGCGGACGGTGGCGCGTGGGTCGTCCCACTTTGGCCCACCCACCGCGCCGAGGAGCACGGCATCGGCGGTACGGCAGGCGGCGACTGTCGCCTCCGGGAGCGCGGTGCCTGTGGCGTCAATGGCCGCGCCGCCAATCAGGTGTTCCGAAAAGCGAAAGGTGTGACCGCTTCGCTCGGTGATGGCTTGTAGCACGCGCACGGCCTCTATTGTCACTTCCGGCCCGATGCCGTCACCGGGCAGTACGACGATGGTTGCTTCCATGTGGTTAGGGTCTCTTTGTTAGTCTCAGGATTGCCCTGCGTTGGCCCGCTGGCCCCACCAGGCGGGTAGGTCGGCGAGGGAGTCGAGCACGGCGTCAGGCGTGATGCCGCGTTCGAGGTCGCCGGGGCGGTACTTGCCCGTGCGAACGAGAATGCCCTGCATCCCAACCGACTGCGCCGCGCCAACGTCGCCCTCGACATCGTCGCCAATCATCACCACTTCTGCGGCGGGCAGGCCCAGGTCATCCAGAGCCGTCTCGAAGAAGGCGGGTGAGGGCTTGCCCAGGACGAGGGTGCGGCGCTCGGAGGCATATTCGAGAGCGGCGACGAAGGGTGCCACGTCTAGCCGCAGGCCATCTTCGGCGCGCCAGTAGCGGGACATGCCCAGCGCGACTAGCTCCGCCTGCGGGTTGTCGTGGAGCAGGCGGAAGGCGCGGGTGAGGGTATGATAGTCCCAGCCCTCGCCAAGGTCGCCGATGACCACGTAGTCGGCTCCGCGCTCGGCGTCATTGGGGAGCACGGGCAGCCCCTCGAATTCCTGTAGTGCGCTCTCCGTGACGAAGAGGGCGACGTTGTTGGCCCCACGTCCGCGCAGCCAGTGGCCCGCGACGAAGGCGGGGGTGATGATGTGCTCCGCGCTCGTGGTGACGCCGAGGCGGGCCAGCCGCTCGGCCAACGCCTGCCGCGAGCGGGAGGTGGTGTTGGTCAGGAAGCGGTGGGGCACGCCGCGCCCCTGCAAGGTGGTGACGGCTTCCGCCGCGCCGGGAATGGGCCTGCCGCCATCGTAGAGCACGCCGTCCAGGTCGAAGAGGATTCCCTTCACGAGCGCCTTCCGTAGAAGAGTGTTCCTGTACGGTCAAGGGAACGTGCTCTGACTTGAAGAAGGTATAAAAGCCAACAAAAGCCAACAGATGCCAACATTAGAGTGCGGTATATGTTGGCTTTTGTTGACATAAAGTAATACAGGTGTTCCATGCAGCGAACAATTAGCCGTTGTACATGTCAGCGAGCATGTCGGTGGCGTAGGTGTCGTCGCTCTGGGTGGTTGTGGTATGGGTGTCGTGCTCCATGATGGATTCCTTGTACGATTGTGGATTGCTGAGAGTGTTGGATGGTGGTTTGTTTGCTAGCTAACTGTGTATTGTGTCATCCTGGGTGGATTCCTCGCTCCGCTCGGAATGACAAGGAAAAAGGCTCTATGCTTTTCAGTGTTTTTGTTTGCTAAGTTGGGCGGGCGGGTTCACTGAGGTGAACCCGCCCCTACACACTGACGGTATGGGCAGGGATGGAGACGGTGCTGGAACCGTCGGCCTGAGCAGCGGCCATGCGGTTGAGGGCCTGCATGTAGGCCCGCGCGCTGGCAACGATGATGTCGGTGTCCACGCCGCGCCCGGAGAAGGTGCGCCGCGTGAGGTAGCCGTTCTGCGGGTGCAACTGCTCGCCCTCCGGTGCCTCGACGCGCACGGTCACGTCGCCAACCGCGTCAATGCCCTGCGTGACGGACTGGACGGTGTATTCCAGCAGCGTCACTTTCGAGCCGACGATGCGGTCAATGGCGCGGAAGGTGGCGTCTACGGGGCCGGTGCCCATGCTGGCGTCCTCAAAGGTCGCGCCATCGGAGCGGCGCAGGCGGACGCTGGCGGTGGGGATGCCCTTGTTGCCGCACGTTACCTGAAGGGTGTCGAGCGTCCACGCCTCTACGGGGTGGAACAACTCGTCGCCCACAATGGCCTCAACGTCCGCGTCGCTGACGGTCTTCTTCTTGTCTGCTAGCTCTTTGAAGCGGCGGAAGGCGTCCTGGAACTGCTCCTCGCTCAACTGGTAGCCGAGGTGGTCCAGGCGGACGCGGAAGGCGTGGCGGCCCGAATGCTTGCCGAGCACCAGCGTGGACTCGCTCAGGCCGACGGTGGCGGCGTCCATAATCTCGTAGGTGCGCTTGTTCTTGAGCATGCCGTCCTGGTGGATGCCCGCCTCGTGCGCGAAGGCGTTGGCCCCGACGATGGCTTTGTTCGGCTGGACGACGATGCCCGTGAAGCGGCTCACCATATCGGAGGCGCGGTGAATCTCGGTGGTCTGAATGTTGGTTCGCAGGCCGTAGTGGCTGTGGCGGGTGTAGAGCGCCATGACCACCTCTTCCAGCGAGCAGTTGCCCGCGCGCTCGCCGATGCCGTTGAGGGTGCATTCGACCTGCCGCGCCCCGGCCCTGACGCCCGCGAGAGCGTTCGCCACCGCGAGGCCCAGGTCGTCGTGCGTGTGGACGGAGACGACTACGTTGTTCTCCTTCAGGCCGGGGGTGTGCTCGATGATTCCGGCGATGAGGGCACCGAACTCGTCGGGCGTGGTGTAGCCAACGGTGTCGGGGATATTGAGCGTCGTCGCGCCCGCCTCGATGGCGGCGGCAAGCACCTCGTAGAGAAATTCGGGGTCGCTACGGCCCGCGTCTTCGGGGGAGAACTCCACGTCCGCGCAGAACTGGCGGGCGTAGGCGACCATCTCACGCGCTCGCGCGACGACTTCGGGGCGGGTCATTCGCAACTTGTGCTGGAGGTGAATGTCGCTGGTCGCCAGGAAGGTGTGAATGCGCGGTTTGGCGGCGTGGCGGACGGCCTCCCACGCTTTGTCTATGTCGTCGCGGTTGGCGCGGGCCAGCCCGGCGATGGTGGGGCCGTCGGGCGTGCCGACTGTCTGCGCGATGGCGCGGACGGCATCAAGGTCGCCGGGGGAGGCGGCGGGGAAGCCCGCCTCGATGATGTCCACGCCGAGACGCGCGAGTTGTTTGGCAATCTCGATTTTCTCGTGGGTGTGGAGCGTTGCGCCGGGCGATTGCTCGCCGTCGCGCAGGGTGGTATCGAAGATGCGTACTACGCCATCCTCCGTCGTGGACATGGGCGTTCTCCTTTACGGCCTTTGCTTGTGTTGCTATTTATGGGACTGCCCCGCCGAGGGTTGCGCTACGCTCCACCCCCGGCTACGAGTTTCGCCACTCCCTGCGGGAGTTCTAGGAATCAGTATTTGTGCTATCGCCCAAGCAATTGGTACATGCTGGGGTGATCCTTCGCTTCGCTCAGGATGACACGTAAAACGGTTCTCTATTGCTGAAGCCCCTTGCGTCTCTGCGTCTTTGCGTCTTTGCGTCCTTGCGTTATGCCGTTAGCCGTTCATTCCGCATTCCGTATTCCGCATTCCGCATTCGCGTCAGTCGCCTGGTACGGGTTCGGGGGCCTGCTGCTCGACCTCGACGGGGTGGAGCCAGGGCATCATGCCGCGTAGCTGCTTGCCGACCTCTTCAATGGTGTGGTGCTGGGCGGCGCGGCGGTGGGAGAGGAAGGTCTTTTGCCCCTGCTGGTTCTCCTCAATCCACTCCTCGGCGAAGGCCCCGTTCTGAATGTCGGCTAGAATCTGGCGCATGGTGGCGCGGGTCTCGTCGGTGATAATCTTCGGCCCGGCGGTGTAGTCGCCGTGCTCGGCGGTGTCCGAAATGGAGTAGCGCATGAAGGAGAGGCCGCCGCGATACATCAGGTCCACGATGAGCTTCAATTCGTGTAGGCATTCAAAGTAGGCGATTTCCGGCTGGTAGCCCGCCTCGACAAGCGTCTCGAAGCCCGCCTGCACGAGCGCCGAGACACCGCCGCAGAGCACTGCCTGCTCGCCGAAGAGGTCGGTTTCGGTCTCCTCCTCGAAGGTGGTCTGGAGCGCGCCCGCCCGCGTGGTGCCCATCGCGCGGGCGTAGGCCAGCGTCGTTTCCCAGGCGCGGCCCGTCGCGTCCTGATGCACGGCGACGAGCGCGGGCGTGCCGCCGCCCTCCTCAAAGACCTCACGTACGCGGTGGCCCGGTGCCTTCGGCGCGACCATCGCCACGTCTACGCCTTCCGGCGGGACGACCTGCCCGAAGCGAATGGCGAAGCCGTGCGCGAACATGAGCGTGTTGCCCGGCTCCAGGTGGGGCCGGATGGATTCGTGGTAGATTCCGCCCGTCTTGGTATCGGGGGTGAGCATCATGATGATGTCGGCCTCGCGCGCGGCGTCGGCGACGGTGCGGACGGTCAGCCCCTGCGCCTCGGCTTTGGCCCAACTGCGCGACCCCTCATACAGCCCCACTCGCACGTCCACGCCGGAATCGCGCAGGTTGAGCGCGTGCGCGTGCCCCTGCGAGCCGTAGCCGATAATGGCTACCTTGCGGCCCGCCAGTGCCTCCGGGTTCGCGTCCTGGTCATAGTAGATGATTGCTGGCATTCAGGTCCTCTTGGGATATGAGATGTGAGATACGGGATGCGGGATGCGAGATATGGGATGCGAGATAATGTCTTGCTTCGCTTCCCACTGGTTACTCCCCCTGCGCCCTTGCGTTATGCCGTAATCCGTAAGCGGTCGTCGGTCGTCAGTCGTTGGTCGTCGTCTAAACACCTTCGCGGTCGGTGAGAGGCTGGATGTAGTGGCCCTTGTGGCCGTTGGCGTGACCGTTCGCGTGGCCGTTGCTCGCGGGGAGGGCGCGCCCGTTGGTGCCGGATTCCATCGCCACCGCGCCCGTGCGAACCATCTCCAGAATGCCGAAGGGGCGCATGATTTCGACGAAGGCGTCTACCTCGTCGGGAGTGCCCGTCATCTCCAGAATGAGGGAGTCGCGGGCAACGTGGACAATCTTGACGCGGTAGAGTTCGCTGAACTGCATCACCTCGGCGCGGCATGAAGCATCGGCTCGCACCTTGATGAGCGCGAGGTCGCGCTGCACGCTGGGCGAGCCGGTGATGTCCTGCACCTCGATAACGTTGACGAGCTTGTAGAGGTTTTCCGTGACGATGTGCGGCTTGGTCGTCTTGGTATCCACCACAATCGTCATGCGCGAGATGGCGGGGTCGTCGGTCTCCCCAACGTTCAGGCTGGCGATGTTGAAGTTTCGCCGCCGGAAGAGGCTCGCCACGCGGTTCAGCACGCCTGGTTTGTTCTCGACGATGGCAACCAATGTGTGTTGCATGGACGTTTGCTCCTGGTGCTGTCAGACGCCGCGACTAAAGTCGCTGGCTTAAAGCTCAAGTCGGCTTGAGCCGACTGCTGGAGAGCTTCGTGGTTTCGGGTTGCCGCTAGCTGTTGTACATGTCGGTGAGCATGTCGGTGGCGTAGGTGTCGTCGCTGTCGGCGGTGGTGGTCTGCTGCGTGTCCTTCTCCATGATTGTTCTCCTTGTCTCGTAAGTGGGTGTACTGATAAATAATCTCTAGCGCATCTGGGTTGAAGCGGGGCGGCGAATCATCTTGTCCAGGTCGGCCCCTGCGGGAACCATCGGGTAGACAATCTCGTCCTTCTCCACGACGAACTCGATGAGGAACGGCCCCTCCGTTGCCTGCGCGGCTGCCACCGCGCCGGGAATCTCGTCGCGCTGGGTAACGCGGAGCGCGGGCATCCCGTAGGCGTCGGCGAGCTTGATGAAGTCGGGGCTCCACATTGGGGTCGCGGCGTAGCGCTCCTCGTAGAAGAACTCCTGCCACTGCCGCACCATGCCCAGGAAAGCGTTGTTGATGATGGCGATTTTGACCGGGCGGCGCTCCTGCATGACGGTTGCTAGCTCACAGAGCGTCATCTGGAAGCCGCCATCCCCCGCGACGGCCCACACCTCCGCGTCGGGGCAGCCGAAGGTCGCGCCGATGGCAGCGGGGAGGGCGAAACCCATCGTGCCCAGCCCGCCGGAGGTGATGAGCGTGCGCGGCCTCTCGTGGCGGTAGTACTGCGCCTCCCACATCTGGTGCTGGCCCACATCGGTCACGACGATGGCCTCGCCGTTCGTCTCCTTCCACAGGTCGTGCAGGACGTGCGCGGCGTAGAGCTTGCCGCCGCCGTCCCACGAAACGATGTCGCGGATGCGAGTGTCGTCGCGCCACTCGTCAATCTGCTCCATCCACTCTGAGGAGTCGCAGGGCATCAGGTGCGGGTTCAGCGTCCGGAGCACCGCCTTCAAATCCCCGACGATGCCCACGTCCACCTCGACAATCTTGCCAATCTCGCTGGCGTCAATGTCAACGTGGATTTTGCGGGCGTTGCGGGCGTAGGTCTTCAGGTTGCCCGTCACGCGGTCATCGAAGCGCATCCCGAAGGCGAGCAGCAGGTCAGCCTCCTGAATGGCCTGATTGACGAACGCCTCGCCGTGCATCCCCATCATGCCCAGGCAGAGCGGGTGGCTGGCGGGGAAGTTGCCGATGCCGAGCAGCGTCTGCGCGACGGGAACCCGCGCCTGCTCCGCGAACTCCATCAACTCGCGCTCGGCGCTCGCCATCATGACACCGTGCCCGGCTAGGATGATGGGGCGGCGGGCGTGGCGAATCAGGTCGAGCGCCTGGTGCATCTGGTCGGCGTCCAGGCCGGAAGAGGGACGGTAGCCGCGCAGGCGAATCTCGCCCGTGAAAGGCTCGTAGTCGCACTTGGCGTTCTGCACGTCTTTGGGAATGTCTATCAGGACGGGGCCGGGGCGTCCGGTGCGGGCGAGGTGAAAGGCTTCGTGGATGGTCTGCGCGAGGTCGCGCACGTCGGTGACGAGGTAGTTGTGCTTGGTCACGGGGAGGGTCACGCCCGTCACGTCGGTCTCCTGAAAGGCGTCGGAGCCGATGGCGGCGGTGGGCACCTGCCCCGTAATACAGACGATGGGCGAGGAGTCCATCAGCGCCGTCGCCAGACCCGTGACCATGTTCGTCGCGCCCGGCCCGCTCGTGGCGATGGCGACGCCGACTTTTCCGGTGGCGCGGGCGTAGCCGTCGGCCATGTGCGTCGCGCCCTGCTCGTGCCGTACCAGGACGTGATGGATGTGGGGGTAGCGCGTCATGGCGTCGTAGGCGGGCAGAATCGCGCCGCCCGGATACCCGAAGACGACATCCACCCCTTCCTGCCCCAGCGCTTCCCAGATGATTTCCGCGCCTGTTCGTTGCATTTTCGCTCCTGAGAGAACGCCCGCAGTCCGCTGGAGAAGCGGTGCGGGCGTCGTTGCCTGTCCTGTTATCGTTTTGTGCTGTAGAAACGAAACGGGCCTCCCGTTTATGGGAGGCCCGTGTGACCTTGTGAGTTTTAGTGCGGTTTAGTCCGTCACTTGCCTCCCATACCGATTTGCCCCTGGGCTAATAATGCCGAGGAGCGCAATAAGTACGAGGACTAGCGAGCGGGTGAGTGTCATGTAAGCGACGTGTTCCTGTGACGTGTCAATGTGCAACCTGCACGATACACTTGAGTACCACTATAACAATGTGCATGGCAAAGTCAAGCCCCTTTCAGCAAAGAGGCCCACATGTGCTGCGAGAATGGCCCGTTTGGGTGCCTTTGAGTGGACGGTGGACGGTAGACGGTGGACGGTGGACGAACGCCAACGACTTACGGCACAACGCAAAGGCGCAAGGAGCCTTCATCTCCATAGGGCCATGTTACATGTCATCCTGAGCGAAGCTAATCTGCGAAGCGACCTTAAGGGGATCCACCCAGGATGCACCAATTGCCGGAGTGATGGCAAAAATAATGAGCCTCGTACCAGCTCTGAGAACTCCCCTCCGGGGAGTGGCGAAAATCGTAGCCGAGGGTGGAGCGGAGCGTCAGCGTAGCGCAACCCTTGGTGGCGTTGCTTCGGCAAGGACTGCCTCTACTACCTCGTCGAATTGCTTCAACGCGCTTTGCCCAAGATGGACCGCTACGACTTCCGACGGCAGGGTGGAGGCGATTTGTGAGAGAAGGTGCTCGGCCTGTTCGCGCGTCTCACCGTGCGTGGCGGGGTGATGGAGGACGACGCCGAGCAGGTCCAGCGCCTCCTTCGGGCGTTCCTCCTGCACCAGCAGGGAAGCAATTTTGACGAGGATGAGTATCACCTCCGGCACGGCCCCGATTTTCACTGCCCCTTCCAGACTTTCAAGGTAGTAGCGCCGCGCACCATCGAACTCGCGGAGGGTGGTGGCAACGTCCCCCAGGTTGGAGAGCACCATCCCCAGAATCCACCTGTCGCCAATCTCGCGGCAGAGGGCAAGGCTTTCCTGGTAGAGTCGCGTGGCCTGCTCGTAGCGCCCCTGCATCTCGACGGAGACGCCCCAGTTGTTCAGGCAGAGCGCCATGCCCCTATGGTCGCCCCGCGCCTTACGGATTTCGTAGCTCTCCTCGAAAAGCGCCTGCCCCTCGTCGTGCTGGTCCACGTCTACGACCATGCCCAGGTTATTGAGTGCGTTCGCCGTGCCCCACTGGTCGCCGACCTGACGATAGAGGCCGATACTCTCCCGCAGGAGCCGCTTTGCCGCCTCGTAATCACCCAGGCGATAGACGGCGTAGCCCAGATTGTTGAGCGAGAAGGCGAGTTCGGCGGGGTTGCCCATGTCCCGCAGCAGCGTGACACTCTCCTCTAAAAGCGCCATCGCCCTATCAAAATCTCCTCGTCGGCGGCAGAACAACCCCTGCCGCGCCAGCACTTGCCCCCGCAGCCTGGCTCTCTCCGGCCCGTTCGTCTGTTCCAGCGCCGTCAATGCAGAGTCGAACGCCTCTTCCCCCTCCTGAAGCCAATTGCGCGTATCGTAGAAGAGATAGAGGCTGTTCTGGTATTTCTCGACCTCGCCGCTGTGCGCGACGGCCCAGCGCCAGCCCGCCTGCACATTCTCGATTTCACCCCGAATCGCGTCAAGCGCCTCGCTCTGGTTCCCGCCCTTCAACTCCGGCTCCCGCTCTCGCAGAAACATGGCGTAGTAGGCGCTGTGCCGCTGTTGGGCCTCCTCGCGGGCCTGAGGCGTCTCGGCCAGCCTCTCCTCGGCGTACTGGCGCACAAGCTCGTGGAGATGGAAGCGGTGGGTTGGGGCCTCGCGCAGCAGCGATTTCCGCTTCAGCGCGGCGAGCAGGGCGTGCGAAGCCTCCGCTACCGCCAGCGCCGCCTCCCCCTGAAAGCCGCCCCGGAAGAGTGACAGCCGCGCGAAGACACACCTTTCCTCGCCGGAGAGAAGCTGCCACGAATGCTCGAATACGGCGCGAATGCTCCGGTGGCGCTCCGGCACGTCGCGCATCGTCGTCGCCAGAAAGTCCAGGTTGCGCTGGATGGCCGCCGCTATCTCCGCGCAGGTGTGCTCGCCCACCCAGGCGGCAGCGAGTTCCAGCCCAAGAGGCCGACCCTCTACCAGTTGGCAGATTCGCGCCACGTCCGGCAGGGTGCGCTCCGACGGCTTGAAGCCCATCGAGGCACGCCCCGCCCGCTCGGCGAAGAGCCGCACGGCGCTGTAGTCCATCGCCTGCGGATCGTTCGCCTCCTGCGGGTAGGGCAGCCCGCGCAGGCGCAGCACGCTTTCGGCCTGAAGACTGAGCCGCTCGCGGGAGGTGACGAGGAGCGCCACGCGCCGCGTCGCCCGCAGCATTTCCAGCACCAACTCTGCCCCGTCCAGAAGGTGCTCGAAATTGTCGAGCACCAGCAGCGTCTCTTTGTCGCGCAGGAAGTTGAGCAACTGGCTTCTGGGTGACTCTTGCCCCTGAAACGAGAGGCCGAGACAGTCGGCGATGGCGGGCACGATGAGGTCAGGCGCTTCCAGATCAGCCAGCGCTATGAAATAAACGCCGTCCGCGTAGCCTTCCACTCGCTGCGAGGCGACCTGCACCGCCAGCCGCGTCTTCCCGATGCCGCCCGGCCCGACGATGGAGATGAGGCGATAATCGGGTTCGCCCAGATGTCCGGCAATCTGGTCTAGCTCCTCCTCGCGCCCGAAGAAGGGAGTCAGTTGTGGGGGAAGGTTGTGGCTGGGCTGGGCGCGGCGCGGTGGAAGCCTTTCCGGCTCGGCATTCCTCTCGCCAATCTCGCCGCGCCGTATCTGCTCATACAGCGCTACCGTCTCCTCTGACGGCTCCACCCCCAACTCCTCGTCCAGCACGCGGCGGCAAATCTCGTACTGCGCCAGCGCCGCGCCCTGCTGGCCGCGCAGGGCCAGCAGGCGCATCATCTGCTGGTGCGCCTCTTCCAGCCAGGGTTCCAGGGCCAGCAGACGCGCCGTGTAGTCGCTCGCCGCCCCGTAGTTCCCCTCGTGCGTGTGGTGGGTCGCCAGCGAGTTGAGCGCCTGCAACGCCAGTTGGCGCAGCCGTTCGCGCTCCGTCAGCACCCAGCCTTCAAAGACGGGAGCATCCCGGACGTAGAACCCGTCAAGAAAATCGCCCCTGTAGAGGCGAACCGCCTCCGTCGACGAGGCGACCTCCTCATCGCTCAACCTGCTCTCCACCAGCCGCGCCACCGGAGTGACCAGACGCTCGAACTCCCCAACATCGAGCCAGAAGGGACTCTCGACGTTGAAGGCCAGGGCGTCACGAGTTACCGTCAGGTATGGCTTCACCTCGCGCCGCAGGTTGGAGAGCGCCATCCGCAGGTTCGAGCGCGCCGCCTCCTCCGGCATCTCGTTCCACAGCAAATCGGCCAGCACCGAGCGCGACTGCAAGCGCCCCGTCATGACGAGATAACAGAGAAGTGCCTGCGCCTTGCCGGAAGTCCTCTCCGTCACGTCGGTCTCGCCTCGCGCCACCTGTAGCGGCCCCAAGAGAGCCAGTTTCAGCGTCTCACCCACGACGTTTCCTCACCACTCTAGCCTGTTCGAGGCGCAACGGCGCTCCATTTACGATAGATTTACGATGCCCTGCTACTATGGGCATCGTAGTACCAGCTTGGTTGGCTGGTGGGGCTGAGGGGAAAATCCCCTCCCCTCAGTCCTCCCCCCTTGCCACTCGTTAAGGCAAGGGGGCTGCTTTGCGTCCGGCGAGCATAAAAATAGGTGCGACAGCTTCTACAATTGTACCCTGCCCCGCGTCGCCTCTCAAGCGCCTGTAATCCCGGACGCGCGATAGCATTTGGCCCCAGGACCAACAAGTGCCCGGCGTGGCAAAGCGTATCTATCTTACTACCCGCTTTGAGAATGTGGAACCGCTAACGTGTAAACCAAATCAGGTATATATTGTTAATGCGGAGCAATTGAGTAGTCGAACGATGGCTTCTGCGTCTCCAAGCACCCCTGATTGCACACCTACTACTGCGTAACTGTACGGATACACAAGGTTGGCATACAGGTTGGCCCAAGCACGAACGGCGGGGAAACGTGCTAACGCTCTACGCTAGGGATATACTGGGTGGATCCTTCACTTCGTTCAGGATGACAAGTAAGTAGCTAGACCTTACTTGATGTACCAGTGTGTTAACCTCGTGAGACAGTACAAGTAAAGGGAATCAATGATTACGACGGACGCGCCTGAGTTCCGGGTTGGTCTGGCGGCTGTGCAGGCTGCCGCGCGCCTCACTGAAGCCGTGAGGCAGGAGATGGTGAGCGGGGCAGGGGCGGGCCGACTCGACAAGGAGGACCGCAGCCCTGTCACGGTTGCCGACTTCGGCGCACAGGCTCTCGTGGCCCGCGCCCTGGAAGCCGCTTTCCCCGATGATGTTCTGGTGGCGGAGGAGACGAGCGCCGCCCTACGCGAGCCAGCCAACGCGGCCCTGCTCGCCCGCCTTGCCCAGTTTGTGCGGCAGCAGGTGCAGGAGGCGACGGAGGAGAGCGTCACCGCCTGGATTGACCGGGGAGCCGGAGCGCCGGGCGGGCGCTTCTGGGTGCTCGACCCGATAGATGGCACTAAAGGCTTCCTGCGCGACGACCAATATGCCATCGCGCTTGCCCTGCTGGACCGTGATACCGTGCAGTGGGGCTTCCTGGCCTGCCCCACGCTCACGCACAAGGGGCAGGCGGGCGTCATCTTCGTCGCGCAACGGAACGAGGGAGCTGAGGCTTACACGCTGGATGGCACAGCGCAGGGTCCGGTAACGGTCAGTGACGTGAAGGACCCCGCCGCCGCCCGGCTGGTGGAGAGCGTCGAGTCAGTCCACACGAACTTTGGCCTCTCCGGCAGCCTGAAGCAGATTCTCGGCATCACCGCTCAGACGCTGGCGATGGACAGCCAGGCGAAGTACGCCGCCGTCGCGCGCGGCGAGGCGGACATCTATCTTCGCTCCCCTAACGCGAAGACTCCCCACTACCGCGAGTTTATCTGGGACCACGCGGCGGGCTGGCTCGTGGTCACGGAGGCGGGCGGTAGGGTGAGCGACGTTCGCGGGCAGCCTCTCGATTGGACGCAAGGCCGACGGCTGGAAACCAACCTCGGCGTCGTAGCCACGAACGGGCACCTCCACGACGCGGTTATCGAGGCCCTCTCCCACTCGCTCTAACCTCTACTCCCCGCCGCGCGTCACGGGCACAGCCATTGCTACCAATGGCTATCTTCCGTTCCCATCGAGGTAACATGAGCCACAACATTGTCTACGACTCGCTCATCATTGGCGGCGGCCCTGCGGGGCTGGCCGCCGCGCTGCAACTGGCCCGCTACAATCGCCGTCCCGTGCTCTTCGACAGTGGCATGGGACGCTCGACGTACCACCAAATCAACCACAACTACCTCGGCTTTCCGGGCGGTATTCCGGCGCGCGAGCTGCGCGAGTTGGGACGCAAGCAGGTCCGCGAGTACCCCGTCGTCTGTGTCTACCAGCCCGTCATCGAGGTCAGGCGCGAGGGCGACTTCTTCACCGCTCAGGTGGAGGGTGGGGAGGTGTACTGCGGCAAGACCATCATCTTCGCCACTGGTGTCCGCGACCACTTCCCGCACTTCCCGCACTGGGAGGACTACGTGGGCCGCTCGTTCTTCTGGTGCATCATGTGCGATGGATACGCCACGCGGGGCAAGCGCATCGTCGTGGTGGGCAACGACGCCGACGCGGCCACGACGGCGCTGCAATTCTTACAGTTCACGCGCCAGATTACCTTCCTGACCAACAAGGCGTTTTGCGGCGTGAACGATGTGGCCTGCGCGGCGCTGGAGAAACACGGGATTCCCCTCATCACTGGCGAGATTGAGCGAGTGGACGGGCACGATGGCATCGTGGGGCAGATTGTGCTCAAGGATGGGAACACGCTGGAACTCGACTTCCTGTTTAATCTCCAGGGGGCGACGCCGAACAGCGAATTGGCGCAGAGCATCGGCGTGGAGGTGAGCTACAAAGGGTACATCCTCACGGACGAGGACCAGCACACCAATATCCCCGGCGCTTTGGCCGCGGGGGACGTAACGCGAATGCTCGCCCATCAGATCGCGACGGCTGTTCACGAGGGGCTGACCGCCGCCAGCGCCGCGAACTATTACCTCTACGAGCCGCACCAGCTTCACGAGACGTATGAGGAGGAACAAAAGGAGCGCGACAAGAGGCAGGAGCCGGAGAAGACACCGAGCGTCTGATGCTGACGACTGACGACTGACGACCGACGACCGACGACCGACGACCGCTACGGCTTAACGGCAACGGAGCGGGCGAGAAGCCCACGCTCCCGGCTATGTTCAACTCGGTATCTGTACGGCTTCACGAGGTTAGCACACAGGATGTGCTCAGTGGGAGACTGCATAACATCTAGTTACATCCATGTCATCCTGAGCAAAGCGAAGGATCCACCCAGCAACACGCCTAGCGTAGAGCGTTAGCACGTTTCGCCCTCCCTTCGTGCTTGGGCCAACCTGTATGTCAACCTTGTGTATTCGTACAGGTATCTATTAGCTGTTCCTTACTGCTCCGTACTTCATCATCCCTCCGCCATGTCTCCGCGCTCGGCCCACAGGCGGGCTAGCTCGACGACCATCTGCGATGCCTGGGCCATTACGTCGGCACTGGCCCACTCGCGGAGAGAGTGGAAGTTCTGCTGGCCCGCGAAGAGGTTGGGGGTGGGCAGGCCCATCGCGGTGAGGCGGGAGCCGTCGGTGCCGCCGCGCACTGGCGTGGAGAAGGGTTCGAGGCCGACGCGGCGAATCGCCTCCTCGGCGTAGGCGACGACGTGCGGCACACGGTTCAGGGTGTCGCGCATGTTGCGGTAGCTCTCCTTGAACTCGACCGTGACCTCCACACGCTCATCGAGCGCCATGATTTCGTCGGCGATGCCCTGCAAGAAGATGCGGTACTCAGTCAGCTTGTCGTCTATGAAGTCACGCAGGAGGAACTTGATGGAGCAGCGCTCGACGCCGCCCTCGATGACGTAAGGGTGGATGAAGCCCTCGTAGAGTGTGGTGGTCTCCGGTGAGAGGCGGTCTTTTGGCAGGCGGTGGAGGTACTCCCCCGCGAGCTTGATGGCGTTGACCATCTTATCTTTGGCGTAGCCGGGGTGCTGGTTACGCCCGTGAATGGTGACGAGGGCCGAGTCGGCGGAGAAGGTCTCGTACTGGATGCTGCCCGCCGCGTCGCCGTCAAGGGTGTAGGCGTACTTCGCGCCGAACTTCCCGATGTCGAAGTAGGTCGTGCCGCCGCCCACCTCCTCGTCGGGGGTGAAGCCTATGGCGATTGGCCCGTGCTCGATTTCGGGGTGCTGCATGAGGTAGGCGACTGCCGTCATGATGGCGGCTACGCCAGATTTGTTGTCCGCGCCGAGGAGGGTGGTGCCGTCGGTGGTGACGATGGTGTGGCCGATGCAGTCGTTCAGCGCTGTTGACTCGGCAGGGTCAATCTGCTGGGTGGGGTCGGCGGGAAGCGTGATGGTGCCTCCCACATAGGACTCGATGACCTGTGGCTTGACGTTCGCGCCGCTGACCTCCGGGGAGGTGTCAACGTGGGCG
>DASVVH010000336.1:0-3233 GCA_036386615.1 Ardenticatenaceae bacterium | reverse complement strand
ATATCGTGCCCTCTTACATCCCAATCTGCCTCAGGTGGCAGATGAGGCGTGATTATAGCAAACCGCCCCTAACAAAAACAAGCAACTGCAATACCACTGCGGGGCTGTGTCAAAGTGGGATAGGCGAAGGAGGAGAGGGGGCAGAAAGGGGCCGCACGGGAGAGAGGCCAGTATCGGCCAGTAACGGCCAGTACTGGCGAGCAAAAGAGGCCAGTATAGTGGTAAGTAGCTGCTTTGTAGTTGATAGATAAATGACAAGCCTTGTGGCTTTGATACAGCCCTAAATACCACTGCTCCCGCGCAGGCTTCATTGACTATATTTAGACGTTACGTGTACGGATACACAAGGTTGGCATACAGGTTGGCCCAAGCTCAAAGGGAGGGGAAACGTGCTAACGCTCTACGACAGGCATATTGCTGGGTGGATCCCCTTAAGGTCGCTTCGCAGATTCGCTTCGCTCAGGATGACAAGTAAGTAGCTACCCCTTACTTGATGTACCAGTGTGTTAACCTCGTGGAACAATACAGTTACGCAGTTGAACATCTGACGACCAACGGCCAACGGCTTACCCGCGACGTTCTCTGATGCTAGGACTCGGAGCAACGGAGCGGGCAGGATGCCCGCGGTCCCGGCTTGCTCTAACTGCGTAATTGTACTGATACACAAGGTTGGCATACAGGTTGGCCCAAACACGACGGGAAGGCGCAACGTGCTAAGGCTCTACGCTAGGCGTGTTGCTGGGTGGATCCCCTTAAGGTCGCTTCGCAGATTCACTTCGTTCAGGATGACATGTATGTAGCTAGCTGGTATGCGACCTACTACTGCGTGCTATTCCGTGTGCTAATCTCGTGAAGCCGTACACGTAACTCCTAATTGATAAGGGCTCCAGCGGAGTTAAAGGAGAGGTGGGGTATATTTCTCGCGCGCGCGGAGCAAATAAAGCAAAAGCTGGACATTGTGCCAAAATTCACATATAATAGATGACGAATGTAAGGAGGGGTGATGGCACACGACGACGGACTTCACAGCTTTATCCGAACCCTGGAGGCGCACGGCGAGCTTATTCGCGTCAAAGAGCGCGTCTCGCCCAATCTGGAAATCACGGAGATTACTGACCGCGTGTCGAAGAACGAGGCCATCAACAGAGCGCTGCTCTTCGAGAACGTGGAGGGGAGCCAGTTTCCGGTTCTCATCAATCTCTTCGGCTCCCGCAAGCGGGCCGAGTTGGCCCTGCACGTTGACAGCCTGAACGAACTCTCTGACCGCGTTGGGGAACTGCTCAAGCCGCAGATGCCCGCCGGACTGATGGACAAGGCGAAGATGGGGCTGCAATACCTGGACGTGGCGCGTTCCGTCGCGCCGCACACGGTTCGGAGCGCTCCCTGTCAGGAGGTGGTGCTCACGGGTGACGACGCGAGCCTGGACATCCTGCCCATCCTCACCTGCTGGCCGGAAGACGCGGGGCCGTTCGTGACGCTTACGACTTTCATCACACGCGACCCGGAGACGGGCATCCGCAATGTGGGGATGTACCGCGCGCAGAAGTTCGACAAGAAGCGGCTGGGCGTTCACTGGCAGCGCCACAAGGGCGGTACGGAGCACCAGCGCCGCGCCCGCGAGCTTCGCAAGGAGCAGATTCCGATTGCTCTGGCGCTGGGTGGCGACCCGGCGACCATCTGGAGCGGTTCGGCCCCGCTGCCGCCGAATATAGACGAGTTCATGCTGGCAGGTTTCTTGCGAGGCAAGGGGGTCGCGGTGGTCCCCTGCAAGACCATCCCTCTGGAGGTGCCCGCCGACGCCGAGATTATCGTCGAGGGGTGGCTGGACCCCGCCGACCAGCGGCTTGAAGGGCCGTTCGGCGACCACACGGGCTACTACTCCATCGCCGATTATTACCCGACGATGACGGTCTCGGCCATCACGCACCGCCGGAACGCCATCTACCCGACGACGATTGTGGGCAAGCCGCCGATGGAAGACCTGTGGATGGGGAAGGCGACGGAACGGCTCTTCCTGCCCCTGATGCGGCTCTTCCTTAGCGAGATTGTGGACGTACACATGCCCGCCGAGGGCGTCTTTCACAATCTCGTTATCGTCAGCATTCACAAGCGCTACCCCGGCCACGCGCGCAAGGTGATGCACGGCATCTGGGGGCTGGGGCTGATGATGCTTACCAAGACCATCATCGTGGTAGATGAGGACGTTGACGTGCAGAATCTCTCCGAGGTGGCGTTCGAGGTGCTGGCGAACTACGACCCGAAGCGCGACGTGGTTATCACGGAGGGGGCCGCCGACGACCTGGACCACGCGACGCCCGTGAAGAACTACGGCGGCAAGATGGGGATAGACGCGACGCGCAAGGTGCGCGGGCTGGACCCGGAGCCGCTACAGGAGTGGCCCCAGCAAATCGAGATGTCGCCCGAAATCAAGGCGCTCGTGGACCGGAAGTGGTCCAAGTACGGCATCAGGTAAGGGGACAACGGACGACTGACGACTGACGACCGACGACCGCTAACGGCACACGGCGGAGCAAGTCGGCTCAAGCCGACTAGGACGTGGGAGTTAGTAGCTGTCTCGCTGTACAGACCCTGGCTAGAAAGAAAGGGAACAAAGATGAAGATTCGGAACCTTTTAGTGTTACTCGTCCTGCTGGCGCTCGCGGCGTGCAACAACACGCCCAGTACCGGGACGCAGACGGAGCCAACCGCGACCACTGTCATGGAGACGGAGGTTGAGCCGACTGCTGCCACTGAAGGGGAAGCGGAGGCGATGGCGACGACGCCCGCCGAGACAGAGGCGACTGCTACAACCGAGCAGGCCGCCGAGGAACCCGCGGGCGACGGCACGCCGCTACGGCTGGGCCTGCTACCCGTGACTGACGTGATTCCCTTCTACGTGGCCGAGCAGTTGGGCTACTTCGAGGAGGAAGGCGTCAGCGTGGAGCTGATTCCGGTTGCCAGCGCCGCCGACCGCGACACCTTCATCCAGGCTGGCGAGATTGACGGGCAGTTGAACGACCTCATCTCCACTGTGCTTACCAATGCGGGCGAGGGGACACAGATTCGCGTGGTGCGGCAGGCGCGCACCGCCTTTGAGGACCAGGCGCAATACTACATTCTGAGCGCGCCCCGCAGCAACATTACCACCGTGAGCGACCTGAAGGGCCAGGAAATCGCCATCTCGGAGAACTCCTCCATCGAGTACGTGACTGACCGCCTGCTGCAAATGGAAG
>DASVVH010000335.1:0-13461 GCA_036386615.1 Ardenticatenaceae bacterium | reverse complement strand
TTCATCCTTCGCTACTGGCTATCGCTGCCTCCTCTGCGGCAAAGAATATGCCTTCGGCGAGGTCGCCTACATCTGCCCGGAGCATGGCGCGGTGGGCAGCCTCGATGTGCTCTACGACTATGAAGCTATCCGCGCCGCCATCTCGCCTGAAGCGCTCGCCCAAAGCGACCGGAAGGGCATGTGGCGCTACCTGCCCCTGCTGCCCGTCTCCCGTCCCGACCTGATTCCGCCCCTGGAAGTCGGCGGCACGCCGCTCTACCACGCGCCGCGCCTCGGCGCGCTCGTCGGCCTGCCCGACCTGTGGGTGAAGGACGATGGGCGCAACCCCACCGCCAGCCTCAAAGACCGTGCCTCCGCGATGGCCGTCACTCGCGCCCGCGAGCTTGGCTATGAGACCGTGACCACCGCCAGTACTGGCAACGCCGCCGCCGCGCTCGCGGGCATGTCTGCCAGCGTCGGCCTGCGCGCCGTCATCTTCGTCCCCAGGAGTGCCCCCGAAGCCAAGATTGCCCAACTCCTCGTCTACGGGGCCGAGGTCTATTTGGTGGACGGCAGTTACGACGATGCCTTTGAACTGTGCCTTGCCGCCACCGAGCAGATGGGCTGGTACTGCCGCAACACGGGCTACAACCCCTTCATGACCGAGGGCAAGAAGACCGTCTCCTACGAGATTGCCGAGCAGTTGGGTTGGCAGCCGCCCGATGTGGTAGTCGTCAGCGTGGGCGACGGCTCCATCATCGGCGGCGTTCACAAGGGTTTCTACGACCTGCTGCAACTCGGCTGGATTGACCGCCTGCCGCGCCTCATCGGCGTTCAGGCCGAGGGGAGCGACGCCTGCGCCCGCGCCTGGGAAGCCGAGACCGCCGACCCTCTCTCGCGCCTGCTGAACCGCATCGCCGCCATTACCCGCGCCGACTCCATCAGCGCCGATTATCCCCGCGACGGACACAAGGCCCTCCGCGCCGTCCGCGAGACCGGGGGAACCTTCGTCCGCGTCCGCGATGATGACATCCTCGCCGCCATCCCGGAGATGGCGCAGAAGAGCGGCGTCTTCGCCGAGCCTGCGGCAGCGGCAGCCTGGGCGGGCGTGAAGGAGGCTGTCGCGCGCGGCCTCATCCGCCCCGATGAGCGCGTTGTCCTCATCTCGACGGGCAGCGGCCTCAAAGACGTTGCGGCAGCAATGGCCTCCGCTGGAAGCGCGAAGATTATCGGCAAAGAGGTGGCGATGTTACATCAGTCGCTAGGAGCCATGCCCTAGTGGCTGCCCGGCTGGGCTGCTTTGACACTAGCCTTTGCCGGAACCTACAATTGCCTTCTACAGGCACATAAAGGCGGTGGACTATGCAGAGCATCACCCTAAAAACTCACGTTGGCTCTGATGGTATCCTCAAACTAGAGGTGCCCGTCGGCCTCACGGACGTTAACCTTGAAGTCGTCGTGACCCTTCAAGCCCTCAATGCCTCACCAGACAGAGAATCATCGGACGATTCGTCCTGGCCGCCCGACTTCTTCGAGCGCACCTTCGGCATCCTTGCAAACGAGCCATTAGAACGCGAAGCGCAGGGAGAAAACGAGGTCAGGAACAGTTCTTGCGCCTCCTCATTTTGAGGCAAATCATTGAAGTCCGCTTGAGCGGACTTGAGCTTTGAGCTTGGGGTTTGAACCCCAAGCTTTGCAAGGAACCACACATGAACACCCGACCCAAAACACTCTGGGACCCCAAATACGCCGCCGTCGGTGTTCTCACCATCGGCCTCGCCATCTTCATCCTGGACTACCTGCCCGGTATCATCCTCAAACGGTTCAACAAAGCCACTGAGCCTAGCCCCATTCCCGAACCACAATCCGTCAAGGCTCCCGGCTACTCAAGCGAGCCGGGGCCGATGCACGTCACCCATCCCTACGGCCACTCCACCCACTGACACACCGTTGGCGGCACCCCAAAGGAACCCTGCTTGGACATTGCACACCAGCGCCTTTATAACCAACAGATTGCCGGAGCCACGTTCAACGAGCCGGGCGAGGTCGTTGGCTGGCTCGGCGCGGTCCAGGCGCAGGACTACCTCGGCTCGCTCTGGGCCGTTGGGCTTCGCGTGCAGGGCGCGACTGAAGCATCCATCGAACAGGCCATCGCCGACAGAACCATCGTCCGAACGTGGCCCATGCGCGGCACCCTGCACTTCGTCGCGGCGGCAGACGCGCGGTGGATGCCCGAACTTCTGACGCCGCGTGTCATCTCCCGCAGCGCGGGGCGCTACCGTCAGCTAGAGTTAGACGACGCGACATTCGCCCGCGGCAAAGAGGTATTTATCAAAGCGCTGGAAGGCGGCAGGCAACTCTCCCGCCCTGCCATGTATCAGGTGTTGGAGGCGGCAGGAATTTCGGCGGCGGGCCAGCGCGGCATTCACATCCTGGGGAGACTCGCGCAGGAAGGGCTTCTCTGTTTCGGCACGCGGGAAGGCAAGCAGCCCACCTTCGCCCTGCTCGACGAGTGGGTGCCGGAGGCCAGAAGCATGGAGCGTGAGGAAGCCCTGGCCGAACTGACGCGGCGCTACTTCACAGGGCACGGCCCCGCGACGGTGCAGGACCTCATGTGGTGGTCCGGCCTGACCGCCACAGAGGTGAAGGCTGGCCTCGAAATGGTCAAAACAGAGCTAGTGCAGGAAACTATAGACGGGCAGACCTACTACCAGTCACCCCTTGCGCCTGCCGCGAAAGAGAACGCGCCATCTCTCTATTTGCTGGCCCCTTTTGACGAATACTTGCTTGGCTATAAAGATCGCAGCGCCGTACTCCGCGCCGAGGACGTGCAACGGGTGAACCCCGGCAGCAACGGCGTATTCAGCCCGATAATCGTCGTAGATGGCCGCGTGGTTGGCACCTGGAAACGCGCCTTCAAAAAAGGTGGGGTCGTCGTCACACCCTTTCCTTTTGCCACCCTGAGCGAAGCCGAGCTTGAAGCCTTTGCTGTCGCAGCGAGCCGCTACGGTGACTTTCTTGGCATGCCCGTTATTCTCTCATAGATTATTCGCGCCGTATCGCCGTGACCGTCCATCGTCTACCGTCCACCGTCACCCAAAAGGAAACCCGCATGGCCTCGCCCATCGTTCCCGGCCCCACCTATGACGAAATGCTCGACCCCTCGCTCCTGCCGCAGGGGCTGCGCGCCGCCGCCCTCCGCGCCTGGGCAGGCGACGAGATGAACCCGCTCAACCTCTTCAACATCACCTGGCGGCTCGCCGACGGCCACGTCAACCACATCCTCTTCCCGTCGCAACTGACGGGCGTTCCCTGCAACATCATCGTCATGCTGGGCCAGCACTACCCCAGCGGCTCCCACAAGGTAGGCCCCGCCTACGCCACTTTGGCCGAGGCCGAGGCTACCGAAGGCCTGCGCCCCGGCGAGCGCACCATTATCGGCCCCAGCACGGGCAACTTCGGCATCGGCACCGCCTACGTCAGCGCCCTCAAGCACTATCAGGCTCTCGTCGTCATGCCCGACAACATGTCGAAGGAGCGCTACGACCGCATCCAGCGTTACGGGGGCGAACTCGACCTGACGCCCGGCACTGAGAGCGATGTGATTCTCACTCTGGAGCGCACGCACCAGGAATATATGACCAACCCCCGGTACAAGGTGCTCGCGCAATTCGAGCTACTGCCCAACTACCGCTTCCACCGCTACGTCACCGGGCAGAGCGCCATCGCCCTCGCCTCGCAGTACGGGAACGGCGAGATTGCCGCCTTCGTCAGCGCGCCGGGCAGCGCCGGAACCCTCGCGGCGGGCGACGAGATTAAGGCCCTGTTCCCCAACGCTATCATCTCCGCCGTCGAGCCGCGCGAGTGCCCCACCCTCTACAACGAGGGGCAGGGCCACCACCGCATCGAGGGCATCGGAGACAAAATGGTCACGCTCATCCACAACGTCCTCAATACTGATTACGTCGTCCTCGTTCACGACGACGACACCGTGAAGGGCGTCAAACTCCTCCAGGACGGGGCCATCATGCTGACCGAGCGCCTCGGCGTGCCCGCCGCCATCACCTGCGACCTCTGGGGCAAGTTCGGCATGAGCGGCATCTGCAACGTCATCGGGGCCATCAAAACCGCCAAACTCCTCGGCCTCGGCCCCGGCGACAACGTTATCACCGTCGCCACCGATGCCTTTGACCGCTACCCCAGCGTCATGGAAGACCTCGTGGCCCGCGTCGGTGCCCCCGACGAAGGCACTCTTGAAGGCTGGGCCAGCGACATCTTCCTCGGCGCGACAACCAGCGAGATACTGGACACCCGCTCCGGCGCGGAAAAAGAGCGCCTCGCCGTCATGAAACAATCAATGTGGAGCCGCTTCGGCTACGACGACGCCCTCCTCAACGCCATGATGACCCCCGACTTCTGGGAGGCCGAGTACGCCAAAATTCCCGCTATGAATGAGGCCATCCGCGAGCTTCGCGGCCCCCTCCCCTTCGAGCACGGACCAGCAGACGTTGCAAGCTCATCCCAATAGCGCGAACCGCGAAGGAATCCAGTGATGGAAACACCCGGCCTCAACCACGTCATCCTCACCATCTCAGATGTCGAACAATCTAGAGCCTTCTACGGCGACCTTCTCGGCTTTGAAGTTGCCAACGTCGGTGACGACCCCGCCTGGGGCTTCTACTTCATGGCTGGCGGAGTCGCATTCTTCCTCATGCCATCGCGTCAGCCAACCCCAGGCGACCGTTTCAGCGAGTTCCGCGTCGGCCTTGACCACCTTGCCTTCACAGCCACCAGCCGCGAGAGCCTGGACACGTTCGCAGAGAAACTAATCGCCGCCGGAGTCGAGACGCAGGGCGTTGAACAATTCGAGCCAACTGGCAACTACTACGTCGCCTTCCGTGACCCCGACAACATCCAGCTTGAGTACTGGCTCCATCAAGAAGGACACTGATTGGCTCGCTGAACCCCAGGCAAGCATCCCAAAGTAGAGGTTTCGGAGCAAAACCGCCGCGCCTGCTTGCAAAAGGCTGTGCCTGCCACCGCGCCGCAAAGAGAGGCCCAACATCTATCATGGACGCACCTCATTGGTTCCTGGACGAACTCGCCCACGCCGGAGATGAGCATTTCGATGCCAACTACGTGCCGGAGTACGACCGCAAGGCCGCTACCGACCCCACTGCGGAGTTGGCGTTGCTGCGTGGGTTGGGGCTGAATGAGACCAGCACCCTCGTTGACCTTGGTGCGGGAACAGGCACCTTTGCGCTGGCGGCTGCCCCGTTCTGTCACCGCGTAGTAGCGGTAGATGTTTCTCGCTTGATGCTCGGCCAGCTACGCGAGAAGGCCGAACAACAGGGAATCGGGAACATCAACTATGTGCAGCGCGGCTTCCTCACCTATGAGCATGAGGGGGAGCTAGCTGATTTCGTCTACTCAAGACACGCCCTGCATCACCTGCCGGATTTCTGGAAAGCGCTGGCGCTACAACGCATTGCCGCAATTCTGAAACCGGGTGGGGCGCTGTACCTTAGAGACCTCATCTTCTCGTTCGAGTTAGGCGAGACTGAACGTGTCATCGAAGCCTGGCTGGCGAGGGCACCTCAACAACCGGGAAGTGGGTGGACGCGCTCGGAACTTGAGACGCATCTTCGGGAGGAGCACAGCACTTTCAGTTGGCTGCTCGAACCCATGCTCAGGCAGGCGGGTTTCGATATCCTAAATACGCATCATGACGATTCGAGGATTTTCACAGCCTATACCTGTGTCAAGGTGGGATGAGGATTTTCTCTACCCTCTTGGAAGCCATCAAAACAGTTCCAGTATGGGGAAATGTGGGGGAGTCCAACGATACCGTTCATTCCGCATTCCGACTTCCGCATTCCGCATTCGCCCGTCCTTCGTCCTCTTGGAGCACTAACGCATGAGAATCGGTGCCATCTTCCCGCAAATTGAGTTCGGCAATGACCCTGCCGCCATCAAAGACTACGCCCAAACCGTCGAGGGGCTGGGCTTCACACACGTCCTCGCCTACGACCACATTCTAGGCGCGAACCCGGAGCGGCCCGGCGGCTTCAAGGGGCCGTACACCCACGAAACCCCCTTCCACGAACCTTTCGTCCTCTTCAGCTTCATGGCCGCCGTCACCCGGACGCTCGAATTCACGACAGGCATCATCATCCTGCCCCAGCGCCAGACCGCCCTCGTCGCCAAACAGGCCGCCACCCTCGACGTGTTGAGCGGCGGGCGGCTGCGCCTCGGCGTCGGCATTGGCTGGAACGAGGTCGAATACGTCGCCCTTGGCGAGGACTTTCGCGTGCGCGGGCGGCGCATGGACGAGCAGGTTCCCCTCCTGCGCCGCCTCTTCACCGAACCCCTCGTCACCTTCTCCGGCGAGTGGCACGACATCCCCGACGCGGGCATCAAGCCCCTGCCCGTCCAGCAGCCCATCCCCATCTGGTTCGGCGGCCACGCCGACCCCGTCCTGCGCCGCGTCGCCACGATGGGCGACGGCTGGATGCCCAACTACCGCACCCCCGCCGAGACCCAACCTTCCCTCGACTCCCTTGACCGCTACCTGGCCGAGGCGGGCCGCTCCCGCGCCGACGTTGGCATCGAGGCCCGCCTTGCCTACGGCGACGGCAACCCCGACGAGTGGCACGACCTGATGGACGGCTGGCGGCCATCGGCGCGACCCACCTGACCGTCAACACAATGGGACGCGGCTTTGACACCCCGCAGGCCCACCTCGACGCCCTCCGCGCCCTCGCCGCCGAGATGAACCTGCCCTCATGAACACAATAGGGCGCTCTCTAGGAAGCGCCCCTTACCCGTCACCTGCCGTTACCGTCTACCGTCCACCGTCTACCGTCACGCCTTCCGTTCACGGTACAGCCGGGCATCCACCGCCGCCGCCATCCGCTCCACGTCCAGCCCGCCGCCGAGGAAACCATTGACCCGCTCCGCCACGCCTCGCGGCTCCCGAACGGCCTCCGCGTGAGCCACGTACAGCGCCTTCACGTTGGCCTGCTGCCGGAGCCACGCCTTCGTTCGCTCCACCTGCTGCCCAAAGGCGTGGGCCAGCAATTCCCGGTCGCCCGGCGAGTAGGCGCGCCCCAGCCGTTCCAGCATCCGCTCCTGTGATTGCAGCACCTCTTCCAGCGCCCGCTCCATGAAGATGACGCGGTACGAGTAGGAGGCGGGCAGGTGCGGCAGGAGCGGCGCGACAATCTTCACTGCCTTGCCCTCCGCCTCGGCCAGCCAACTCTGGTCCTGCTTGAGCTGCTTCACCCGTTCGTACTCCAGATAGCCACGCGGGTTGCTGTCGTCCGCCTCGCGCCGCTCGTCCGTGAGCAGCGCCATTCCGCCCGCCTGCACCATCTGCATCATCATCGAGGTGCCGGAGCGCGGCAACCCTGAAACCACCACAATCATATCGGCTCCTTACGGATTCCCCTGCTTCTCTGCCTCGATTATACTATCGCTCCTGACCATTCGCCTCTTGCCCGTGTGGAGCCTGAGCCATGACCGAAGCCGCCGCGCCCGCCCTCACCGAACCGACACTCGTCATCACCAACCTCCGCGTCGCGCCGGACCCCTCCGACCCCGACGCGACCATCCTGGAGGACCAGGCCATCGTCATCCAGGGGGACACCATCATTGCCATCGGCTCGTCCGCGGGCCTCGCGGCAGGCTTCCCCGGCGCGGCCCGTCTCGATGGGCGCGGCAAGCTGGCCCTGCCCGGTGCCATCTGCGCTCACACCCACTTCTACGGCGCGTTCGCGCGCGGCCTCGCCATTCCGGGCACCGCCCCGCATGACTTTCCCGAAATCCTCTCCCGCCTCTGGTGGACGCTGGACCGCTCCCTCACCATCGAGGACGTACGCTCCTCAGCCCTCGTCATGCTCCTTGATGCTATCCGGCACGGCTGCACCACCCTCATAGACCACCACGCCAGCCCCAACGCCATCGCGCGGAGTCTCGATGCCATTGGCGAGGCGGTTCTGGCGAGTGGCCTGCGCGCCTGCCTCTGCTATGAGCTTTCCGACCGCGACGGCCCCATCGCCGCGCAGGAGGCCATCGAGGAGAACGTGCGCTGGCTTCAGCGCTGCCACGAGGAGCCGAACCCCCAACTCGCCGCCACCTTCGGCCTTCACGCGGGGCTTACCCTCTCCGACGATACACTGGCCCGCGCGGTCATCTCGGCGTCGTCGCTCGGCTTTCCCACGGGCTTCCACATTCACGCGGCGGAAGGGCCTGCTGACCAGGCGCACTCCATCGCTACCTATGGTAAGCACGTCATCTCGAGGCTGCACGAGGCGGGGATTCTGGGTGAACGAACCATCGTCGCCCACGCCATCACCATCAACGAGGCAGAACGCGAACTGCTTGCCACGACGGGAACCTGGGTCACGCACCAACCCCGCTCGAACATGAACAACGCCGTCGGCGTGGCCGATGTGCCCGCCATGCTCAAGCATCCTCTCCTCGGAGATAGGGTCTGCCTCGGCAACGATGGCTTCTCCTTCAACATGTTCCAGGAGATGAAGACGGCTTACCTGCTGCACAAGGTTCACACCAATGACCCGCGCACGCTTGGCGGCGACGAGGTGATGCGGATGGCCTACTACAACAACGCCCACCTCGCGGCCCTCTTCTTCGAGAAGCCTCTGGGACGACTCGCCATCGGTGGTTACGCCGACATCATGCTCTGCGACTACCATCCCTTCACGCCTCTCACGAGCGGCAACCTACCCTGGCACATCATCTTCGGTCTGGACGGCAGCCACGTCACCGACACGATTGCGAGTGGCAAGATTCTGATGCAGGACCGTCAGATTCTGGCGCTGGACGAGGCGGAGATTGCCCGCCGTGCCACCGAACTCGCCCGCGAGGTCTGGGCGCGCTTCGCCGCCAACAGTCCCGCGCCGACGAGCTAGGCACGCTTCTTATCCGTGCTATTCCGCCATAGTCGTTGCCGTTATCCCGTATCCTATATCTCGCATCTCGAATCATGCCCAGACGTGCCCTGACCCGTTCCATCAAAGCCAAATCGCTTCCGCCGGAGGTCGCGGCCCGATACCTCCTGCGGTGGAGCAGGCGCGACCTGTACCACCATCCCGAAGCGTTCCCTCGCCTCGACTCGCCCCTCCTATTTGGCAACGACTGCCCATTAGAATTAGAGGTCGGCTGTGGCACTGGTGAGTTCCTGTGCGGCCTGGCGGGGCAGGAGCCGGGCGTGAACTTCGTCGGGGTGGAACCCTGGACGAAGGTTGTCTCTCGCGCCGCCGAGACGGCAGCCGAGCAAAAGCTGGATAACATCCGCTTTGTGCGCGCTCCGATGGAGTCGCTGTACGGCCTGCTTGTACCCGACTCGTTGCGTGCCGTCTACGTTCACTACCCGGACCCCAACATTCGCTCCAAGGGCCAGCACAAGGTTTTCAACCCGACGTTTCTGGAGGCGATGCACCGCGCACTGGAGCCGGGTGGCCGTCTCAGCGTCATCTCGGACCACGAAGAGCTTTTCGCGGAGATGCTGGGGCTTGTCGAGCAGGACGGGCGCTGGCAGAAGATGCACGCGGAACGCTACCTCGTCGGCTACGAGCCGGAGGTGAAGTCCCGTTACCAGCTTCTCTGGGAGAAGCACGACGTTCCGCCCCTCCGCTTTGAGGTGGAGAAGCGGTAGGAGGGATAATGTGACGCGCACTGGTGGTACGATGGCCTGCCCTAGAGCCATTCGACCTTGAAAGGAGCAACTTGTGCCTGACCAGATGACGAAGGCGCAGTACATGGAGATGCTGCACACGGAGCGCGCCCGGTGGGACGCGCTGCTGGACGAGGTGGGCGAGGCGCGAATGACGGAGCCGGGCGTGGCGGGCGAGTGGTCCGTGAAGGATGTCATCGCTCACGTCACCTGGGGCGAGCGCGAGATGGTGGGTGTCTTGAGGGAGCGTGCCCTCGGCGGCTCAGAGCTGTGGAGGCTGAGCGAGGACGAGCGCAACGCCGCCGTCTACGAGCAGAACCGCGACCGACTCCTGGACGAGGTGCTGCGCGAGTCGCGGGAGGTTTACCAGCAACTGCTGGAGCTATTGGAAGAGGTGACGGATGAAGACCTTAACGATAACAGCCGCTTCCGCAACATGATTCCGGGCGTGCCGCTCTGGCAACTGCTCGACGGCAACACGGCGCACCACTACCGCGCCCACGCCTCCGGCGTTCGCGCGTGGCTAGACACGCAGGCGGCTCTGTAGCACAATCCGCCTCCCTCGTTCCTGTTACGGTCTGTTCTCCAAACCATGAACTCGATTTTTCGGCCCGACCTCTTCAAGGGTAAAGTGGTCTTCGTGACGGGCGGCGGCTCCGGCATCGGGCGCGGCATCGTGGAGGGCTTTCTGCGGCACGGGGCCAGGGTCGCTATCTCCAGCCGGAGCCGGGAGCGGTTGGAGGATGCCGCCGCCGAGATGGAGGCGGAGACGGGCGGCGAGGTATTCGCCATCGCCGCCGACGTTCGCAGGTATGATGAGGTGGAAGCTGCTATCGCGTCAACCATCGAGCGATGGGGCGGGATAGATGTGCTGGTCAACGGCGCGGCGGGCAACTTTATGGTTCCCGCCGCGCAGATGTCGGCCAATGCCTTCCGCACGGTGATGGACATAGACGTGAACGGCACCTTCAACGTCTCGCGCGCGGCATTCCCGACGCTGGAGGCGCGGCAGGGCAATGTCATCAACATCTCCGCTGTGCAGGCGTTCGCGCCGATGCCGTTCCAGGCGCACGTCGGGGCAGCGAAGGCGGCTATCGAGAACCTGACGCAATCGCTCGCTATCGAGTGGGGAGGACGGGGCATCCGCGTGAACGCTATCGCGCCCGGCCCTATCGAGGGAACTGAGGGCGTGGAGCGCATTCTGGGCCAGTTCGGCCTGATAGAGCAGTCGGCGAGCGTAGTGCCTCTGAAGCGGCTGGGCCATTTCGAGGATGTGACGAACTGCGCGTTGTTCCTGGCCTCGCCTGCCGCCGCGTACATCACGGGCGCGGTCATTGTGGTGGATGGGGGGCAGCACTTGCCGGGCTACGGGGCGATGTTGCCCGTCTTCCGGGAGGTGGACCCTAAGTTGTGAGCGATGAGGGACGGGAACGGATAACGGATTTTCACCACAAACGCACAAAGGACACAACCAACAGTAGGCGCTTTAGGCGAGAACGGCCACAAAGGAAGCAATAGGGGGTGGCGGAGTGGTAGCGCGGCTTGTGATGTATCTAGTGGCTACGTAGCAGGTATTTAACACTATACTGGCCTCTTTTGCTCGCCAGTACTGGCCGTTACTGGCCTATACTGGCCTCTCTCCCGTCCGGCCCCTTTCTCGCTCCCTCTCCTTCTTCCCCTCTCCATCTTTGACACAGTCCTGGGTCTTTTGGATAGGATGAGAGAATGGTAAGGTTGAGATGTCAGAGAGCCACTGTTGCACTTCGTCTGTATCCGTAACATGATTGGAACGTCGGAACCGTTCTGTGGATGGAGAGTTAAGCGACGTTGAGACAGGTAGAAGGAGATAGTTATGGTAGATAGCAGACCGACGATTGCGGTTATCGGGGGGACGGGGGACGAGGGGGGCGCGCTCGCCAGGCGGTGGGTTGCTGCCGGGTACCCGGTGGTCATCGGCTCGCGCAGTGCCGAGCGCGGCCAGCAGAAGGCGGACGAGTTGAACGCGGCCCTCGGCGATAGAGAGGGTGTCGTGCAGGCGAGGGGCACCGCCAACGAGGAGGCGGCGCTTTCGGGCGACATCGTGGTGCTGACCGTGCCCTACGGTGCCCACGCGGCGACGCTGGAAGGCATCAGGGAGGGCGCGCAGGGTAAGATTCTTGTGGATTGCACGGTGCCGCTCAAGCCGCCGCAGGTCGCGCGGGTGCAGCTACCGGAGGCAGGCTCCGCCGCGATGGAGGCGCAGCAGTTACTCGGCGAGGGAGTGCGGGTTGTATCGGCCTTCCAGAACGTCTCCGCCGCACTGCTTGACGACCTGAGCGCGGACCCGAACTGCGACGTGCTGGTGACGGGCAACGACCCGCAGGCGCGGGCGCAGGTGGTCGAACTGGCAGAGGCTGCCGGGATGGTGGGCATCCACGCGGGCCGCCTGGAGAACGCCGCCGCCGCCGAGGCGTTGACTTCCATCCTCATCTTCGTGAACAGGCACTACAAGGCGAAGCATTCGGGCATTCGCATTACGAACTTGCCGGAGGCAATTCAAAATTAAAAATGCAAAATTCAAAATGAATGGCAGATGGTGGTGAGGATGAGGGGAGTGGGTGATGGCTGGTAGTGCCGCCGTGCTGGGTGCCGGAGGTGTGCCGCTAGCGGGGAAGTGGCGGACATTGCTACTTCTGTCAGTGGCGGAGTTGCTGGGGATGGCGGTGTGGTTTTCGGCGTCGGCGGTGGTCCCGGCGCTGACGGATGCCTGGAAGCTCGACGAGTCGGGGCGGGCATGGCTGACGATGTCGGTGCAGGGCGGCTTCGTCGTCGGTGCTCTCGGATCGGCACTGCTGAACGTGGCGGATCGGGTGCCTGCGCGGCTGCTCTTCGCGCTCTCGGCTCTGCTGGCTGGTGTTGCTACGGCGCTGATTCCGCTCCTGGCGACGGGGCTTGCCCTCGCGCTGCCGCTGCGCTTTCTGACGGGGATGCTGCTGGCGGGGGTCTACCCCGTCGGCATGAAAATCATGACGACATGGGCGAAGGAGGACCGGGGGCTGGCGATTGGGCTGCTGGTTGCCGCGACGACGCTCGGCTCGGCGGCCCCGCACCTGCTCAATGCCTTTGGCGGGGTCGGGGAGTGGCGGGCGGTGCTCTACGGGGCGGCAGCGCTGGCGGCGCTGGGTGGGCTTATCGCGTGGCTCTTCGTCCGCGAGGGGCCATACCGAAGCGCCACGCCACGCTTCAACTGGAAGTACGTGGGCGAGATTCTGCGCGAGCGCGAGATTGTGCTGGCGAATCTCGGCTATCTGGGCCACATGTGGGAGTTATACGCCATGTGGACGTGGGTGCCGGTCTTTTTGCTCGCCAGCTTCACTCAGGTCGGCCTCAATGCAAGGTGGGCGAGTGTCGTCGCTTTTTCAGTTATCGGCATTGGCGCACTGGGCAGCGTCATGGCGGGCAAGCTGGCGGACAGGCTGGGCCGCACGACGCTTAGTATCGCATCACTGGTGGTGAGCGGTGCCTGCGCGCTGGTGGTTGGGTTCCTGTATGGCGGCAACCCCGCGCTGCTGGTGGGCGTCTGCCTGCTCTGGGGCTTCGCAGTGGTGGCGGATTCGGCACAGTTCTCAGCCAGCGTTAGCGAGTTGTGCCGCCCCGAATATGTCGGCACGGCGCTGACCCTTCAGACCAGCCTGGGCTTTTTGCTGACGCTCGTGACGATTCGCCTGATTCCCACGCTTGAGCGAGCGGTGGGCTGGCAATGGGCGTTTGTGTTCCTGGCGCTCGGCCCGGCGGTGGGTATCTGG
>DASVVH010000334.1:0-2482 GCA_036386615.1 Ardenticatenaceae bacterium | reverse complement strand
CATCAGCAGTTGCGTGAGCATCTGGAAACCTTTCTTCTGGCTTACAACTTCGCCAAGCGACTCAAGACCTTGGGCGGCTTAACACCTTACGAATTCATCTTCCAGCAGTGGCAACAACACCCTGACCTTTTCATACACGAGCCGTCCCATCTCACTCTGGGACCGTACAGCTAACCTTCACACCCATTCTAAACACTATGCCGCCAAAAAGAGGCGGGAGCGCGGGCGTCTCGCCCGCTCCGTCCTCCGCGCCTCACTTCTCGGAGAACGTCACCGTAACCGCGCGGGGTCGCCCAGGTCCGTCCTTGTAGTCCTTGAACTCAGGAGGAGAAAATGCCGTTCTCGCCTCAAGCGCCTACCGTTGGCTGTGTCCTCTGTGCCTTTGTGGTGAAAATCCGTTATCCGTTGCCGTCCTGCATCGAACGCGCATGGTAGCGGCTCAGAAGTCATCCACCCCATGCTTGCTTAGTGCGCGCTACAAGCCCAATGTAAGGCACCAATATGGGACATTTTCAGCCCGCCCTGCCTCTTTCATCTCTGTTGGAGTCTGCCAGCTCATGACATGTTTATTCGCGATGTCAATAAATGTACATATGTTTATGGTCAACCTCCATCCTCTGCCCTCTACATCCCTACAAAAACAATTTCAATGTGGGGAATGTGGGTTTTTTCAACGAGTGCCCCATTTTTCTCTGTAAATCACGCTGGAAACACCATCTCGAAGCCTCTGCACAGCCCGCGATGTGGGGCAAAATTGCGCCAGTCGTGCTCGCCTTCGTTCAAGGGCGCGCGGGCGCTGCCTGGCTGCCGGAGGCGGCTTCGTACCGCGCCCACGCGAGAGCAAGCGCCACCAACCCAACCAGACCAAGCGTGAGGATAGCCGCCCAGAGCGTGTTCGCCGGGCTGGCGAGAGCGAGCGTCACAGTAACCACGAAGCCGAGCGAGGAATTGAGGAGGATGAACCACCGATACAGGCGATTGGCGCGCTCGCGGCTGGGAGCCAGAAGATACCACGTCACCAGCACCGGGTAGATAGCCACCAGTGCCGCCCACTGCCAGCCGTAGGCGGCGGCAGCGAGGCTGGCGACCACGTAGAAGCCCAGCGCCAACCACGAGGTATACCGCGCGCCGAGGAAAGTCGCCACCGTCGAGATGCCGCCCGCCTGGTCCGCCTCGATGTCCTGAATCGAGGTAAAGGCGTGCGAGGCGATAGACCACGCCGCGAAAGCCACCATCGCGGGCAGCGCCGCCCGCCAGATTTCCGGTGGGGCCGCGTGCCACGCCAGCGCGATGAGAAAAGGAAGGAGGTACGCCGTGTTGATGAGGCTGTCGAGGAACGGGCGGCTCTTGCCGCGCACAGGAGGCGCGGAATAGGCCCACCCCAGCACCAGGAAAAGCGCCAGCAGCCCAACTGCGAGCGCCCTCCCTTGCCACAGCGCCACCGCCCAGAAAGGCGCGTTCCAGAGCAGCACAGTCCGCAGCAAAGGGCCGTGCCGGGCGCGGGGCACCAGCGCCCCCTCGTCACTCGCCTTGCGCGGGTTCAGGCGGTCGCTCTCGTAATCGTACACATCGTTGATGCCGTGCAGCCACAGGTTGAACGGCAGCGTGAAGTACCCAATCATAACGAGGTCGGGCCACGCGGGGGCACGTTCCAGCACCAGCAGCCCCAGCACCCACAGCATCGCCGTGTTCAGCCAGAGCAGGGGCCGCGAGACGCGCACAACCTCTTTCAGTGAAAGCATCATAAACAGGAGTTACGCAGTCAAGCCCATCCGGGAAAGCAACACCGCCCTATGCCCGTTATGCCGTTCAATCCGTTAGCGGTCGTCGGTCGTCCAAACCCCGAACCTGCCACCAGATGCGCGGGAGCATCGCGACCTTTCTCCACATTGGCACGAAGGCCCGCCGCGTGTGGTTATCGTACCCGTTTTCTTCCACAACCGGGAGGATGCCCCGGTAGACGGCGGCGGCAGTGGCGACGGCGAGGCGGCCATCGCGGTTCAACATCCCGATACCGGGCCACGCCTCCTCGTAGAGCCGTTGCGTCCGCTCTATTTGGAACCGCATCAGCGCCCGGTATCGCTCGTCGCGGCAGCTGTCAAGAATCTCCTGCTCCGTCAGGTTGAACCGCGCCAACTCGTCGAGCGGCAGGTAGATACGGCCCCGGCGGGCATCCTCCCCCACGTCGCGCAGGATGTTCGTCAACTGGAGCGCCACCCCCAGCTTGATAGCGTAGGGGTCGGCACCCTCGTCGTAGCCGATTATCTGCATCGAAAGCAGGCCAACCGTCGAGGCGACGCGGTAGCAGTAGAGCCACAGATCATCAAAGGTGGCGTAGCGGTCAACCGTCAGGTCCATGCGAACGCCCGCCAGCAACTCCTCGATGACGCTGGACGAGAGGTTGTAACGGCGGCGTGTATCCGCCCAGGCCATGAGTACGGCGTTGTCCTCGTCGCTGCTCGTCTCCTGCGCCAGCGCCCAC